>SSMV01000165.1 GCA_004799435.1 Bradyrhizobium sp. | reverse complement strand
GGAATAGAGCCTGCCGCGCCCCTTGCCGAGTTCGCGCCAGTCGCCCATGCGCAGCGTGAAGACGCTGAGGCCCTCGCGCGTAAAGGCGCCGGGCGAAAACTCAACAACGTTCCAGCCAAGCCCGCCTTCGGCAATGCGACCGGCGGCTTCGGGCGCCGCGCGATAGTCCTGCTCGCGCCAAAGCGCGAAGGGCGGCAGATTCACGCCGTGGCGTTCGCAGGCGGCGAGCATGATCTCGATCCGCGCGTCGACGAACGAACGCTTCATTACGCCCCTGCCCCTTGCTTCTTCGCCGCCGCAGCCGCCCGGGCGATCCCTTGCTCGACAAGGCGATGGGCCTTGGCGGCGTCGCCCCAACCGAGAATCTTGACCCATTTGTTAGGCTCGAGATCCTTGTAATGGGCGAAGAAATGCTCGATCTGCTGAACCGTGATATGCGGCAGATCGGTGAAATTGGCGACATTGGCGTAACGCTGCGTAAGCTTGGCGGTCGGCACCGCCAGCAACTTTTCGTCGCCGCCCGCCTCGTCCTCCATCAACAATACGCCGACGATTTTGCACGCCATATATGCGCCGGGAATGATCGCGCGCGTATTGGCGACGATGACGTCGCAGGGATCGCCGTCATCCGACAACGTATGTGGAATGAAGCCGTAGTTTCCGGGATAGCGCATCGACGTGTAGAGAAAACGATCGACCCGCAGCGCGCCGCTCGCTTTGTCCATTTCATATTTGATCGGCTCGCCGCCGATCGGAACTTCGATGACGACATTGACTTCGACGGGCGCCTTGTCGCCGATCGGCACGGCCTCGAGGTTCACGACAAATCTCCAGCGGTCGAGGACAGAGCGAACCGTTGCGCGGCGCGCGGCGATCTTGGCCTGTCAGGCACGCTCATCCAAAGGCGAAGGCGACGCGCTCGCGTGTCTCGGCGCCGAATTGCTCCGGCGCGCGCCGCACGATGCGGCCGCCGAGGCGACGATAGAAGTCCAGGCCGCGATCGTTGCCCGCCAGCGCCCAGACGACGAAACTCGAATAGCCATGGGCGGCAAGGTCGCGCTGCGCGGCCTCGAACATGCGCTTCCCGAGCCCCGCGCCCTGATACTCCGGGGCGATGTAAAGCTCGAAAATCTCGCCGGCATAGTCCAGCGACGGCATCCGGTTGCGGCCATAGCTCGCATAGCCGGCGACCGCTTCGGCGAAGTCGAGCACAATCAGCCTCGTGCCCCCGGCGATCGCCCTGCGCCACCAGGCGGGGCCACGGCGATTGATCATGCGCTCCAGCTCGCGGCCGGGTATGACGCCGCGGTAAGCCTCGCGCCAGGCTTCGTCATGCACACGGGCAATGCCAGTTTCATCGCCCAGACGCGCAGTGCGAACGGATATGACCGTCTCGACCATAATAACGAGGTTACGTCCAGCCGCGCCCGCGCCGCAAGTCCCGCCGTGCCCGGCCGGTCAAGATTCTTGCAAGGCCCTGGCGGGCCTCGGGCGAGCCGCCGTCTTCGCCATTTTCATGTCGGAATTTCACGACACCGATGCTAGCGTGAATCGTTTGAAGAGCAGGAGTCGTCGGATGATTTGGCGGCAGGTGATTTTGCGCGCCCTTGGCGGCGCGGCGGCGGCTGCGGCGCTATCGTCGCTGACAGTCGTCGGCGCGCGCGCCGAGACGCTGCACGCCACCTATAGCATCTCTTTGGTCGGCTTGACAGTAGGGAGCGCCGACATCGACGCCAAGCTGACGCCCAGCAGCTACACGATCGACGCCCAGGCGAAAATCTCCGGCCTCGCCTATCTGTTTTCGCACGCGCGCGGCGCCTCAAGCGGCCATGGCGCAATCGTCGACAATCGAATCGCGCCGGCGGCCTTCGCGACGATCGCCTCCAATAGCGCGATGACGCGAACCATTCGGATGTCGCTTTCGGGCAACGCCGTGACCGGCGTCGATATTTCGCCGCCCTTCGACGAAAAGCCCGACCGCGTGCCGTTGACCGAACGCGACAAGCAGGGCGTCGTCGATCCTATTGGCGCCGTCATCATTCCGGGACCGGCCAAGGGTCCGCTGATCGGACCGACCTCCTGCGATCACAAGATTCCGGTGTTCGACGGCTGGACGCGGTTCGACGTCGATCTCACCTATGTTGGCCAGCGCGATGTGTCGGCCAAGGGCTACGAGGGGCCGGTGGCGGTTTGCGCGGTGCGCTACACGCCGATCGCCGGCCATCGCCGCGATCGGCCGGGGACGAAGTTCATGGCCGACAACAAAGAGATCGAAGTCTGGCTGGCGCCAGTCCCGTCGGCCCGCGTGCTGGTCCCCTTTCGCGTCTCGGCTCTGACGACGATGGGCGTCACGGTGATTGAGGCGTCGGAATTCCACGTCGGCGATCAATGATCGGCACGCGGCGCGCGGCGCCGCGTCTCAGTTGAGATCGTCGGGCGCGTTGGGAATGGGCAGAACGCCGACGCCGTCTTCGAGCAAGGCCTCGACCTCCTCGTCGCTTGCCTGACCGCGAATGGCGCGCTCCGGCGCCTCGCCGAAATGAATCGCGCGCGCCGTTTCGGCGAACTCGGGGCCGACATCGTCGGTATTGGCCTCGATCTCGCGGCGCAGCGCCCTGATCGCCTGACCAAGCGCGCGACGCTTGTCATCGACAAGCGCGACAGGGGCGTGACGCCGCGCTTGGTCCTGCGCCGGAACTGTGGTTCGGCTTGAAGCCTCAATACGCGGCTCGCGCGCCGCGCCGACCACCGCCGGCGCCATGATCGCTTTCGCGACGCGGGCCGAGCCGCAATCCGGGCAGGCGACAAGCCCCCGTCGCGCCTGCTGATCGTAGGCGGCGGCGTCGGGAAACCAGCTCTCGAATGAATGCCCGTCCTCGCAGACGAGCGCGTATCGGATCATCGTTCAGCCCGCCAGCAGGGCGTCGAGCCGCCCGGCGCTTTCCAGTTCATAGAGATCGTCGCAGCCGCCGACATGGGTCGAACCGATGAAAATCTGCGGCACCGTCGAACGACCGCCAGCGTTGGCCGCCATCGCCGCCTGTTTGGCGCGATCGCCGTCGACGCTGATCTCCTCATAGGCCGCGCCCTTGCGGCGCAGGAGATCCTTGGCGGCGCGGCAATAGCCGCAGTCGGACTTAGTGTAGATGACGATCGGCGACACGGTCGAATCGCTCCTTCGACGCCTAGAGAACTTCGTCCACAATATATGGGGCGTCACGCCTCCGTCACAACCCGGGCGAAGACGAGGAGGTCGACTTCGGCCGCCCCGCCCCGCAGCAATGCGCGGGATGCGGCGTTGGCGGTGGCGCCCGAGGTCAGCACATCGTCGACAAGAACGACGCGCAAGCCGCGTAACGGCGCGTCGGGCGCGGCGCGAAAGGCCCCTTGCACGTTTTGCGCCCGCTGCTCCCGCGTCAGGCCGACCTGGCTGCGGGTCGGTTTGACGCGCTCCAGCCAGCGCGGCTCGAACCGCTTGCCGCTCTTGGCCGCAATCGCCGCGGCGAGCGCGGCGGCCTGATTGAAACGCCGGCGCCAGAGCCGCAAGGGGTGCAGCGGCACCGGCACGATAGCGTCGGCATCGGCGAGCAGTTCCGCCCCGGCGCGGGCCATCCAGGCGCCAAGCGGGCGCGCGAGGTCGCCGCGATCGGAATATTTGAGACGATGGGCCAGCCGCCGCGCCGGACCATCCTCGAAACGCGCCACGGCGCGGGCGCGGCGGAAGACCGGCGGATCGGCGATCGCCTGCGGCGAGAGCAGGCCTTCGCCCAGATCCTGCGCGAAGGGCGTGCCGAGACGTTCGCAGAACGGCCGCTCGATGAAGCGCATCCCTCGCCAGCAGACGGGGCAAAGCGCACCCTGCTGGCCGGTCGCGGCGCGGCAGGCAAGACAGGTCGGCGGAAAGAGCGCGTCGAGCGCCGTCTGGCCGACCCCGAACGCCAAAGCCCGCAGCCGCTCATGCGGCCAGGCCCCGGCGCTTAATTGGAAGACAGCCATGGGGCGAAGTTAAACAGGAATTGGCCGCGGGCGGAATGGCGCTCGCGCCGCCCGCGCGGATTTTGCGCTTTGCCGCGCGGACGGCGATAAGAGCGGCGTGGCCGACGCCCCGCCCCCGCTGATATTCGACCGCGCGCTCGTCGCGACGCGGCTCGATCGCGCCTGGGCGCGGGCGGATCGCAACGCCGGCGCGGATTTCCTGCTCGCGCGCGCCGCCGAGGAGCTTGCCGATCGTCTGGCGCTGGTGAAGCGGGACTTCGCCTTTGCCCTCGACGTTGGAACGCCGGGGCCGCATGCCGCTGCCGCGCTCGCCGCGCGCTCCGGCGGCGGCGCAACCGCCCGCCTCGCGCCGACCTTCCTGAGCGCTGGCAGCGGCCCATTCGCCCGCGCCGTCGGCGATCTCGAGCGGCTGCCGCTGGCCGCCCACAGCGTCGATCTTGTCGTCTCGCTCTACGCCTTGCATCAGGTCAACGACCTGCCCGGCGCCCTGATCCAGATGCGCAGGGCCCTCAAGCCCGACGGGCTCCTGATCGCGGCGCTGGCTGGCGGCGACACGCTGAGCGAATTGCGCCAAAGCCTGACGATCGCCGAAAGCGACGTGACAGGCGGCGCCTCGCCGCGCATCGCGCCTTTCGCCGACGTGCGCGCGCTGGGCGGATTGCTGCAGCGCGCTGGCTTCGCGCTGCCGGTGGTCGATCTCGATACGACCGTCGTTCGCTACGCCGACATCGGCGCCCTGATGCGCGATCTGCGCGCTTTCGGCGCCGCCAACGCTCTGCATTTGCGAAGTCGCCGGCCATTGCGTCGCGCGGTGCTCAAGCGCGCCGCCGAAGTCTACGCGGAACGCTTCGCCGACCCGGACGGGCGTTTGCCGGCGCGATTTGAAACGATCTGGCTATCGGGCTGGGCGCCGCATGAGAGCCAGCCCAAGCCGCTCAAGCCGGGCTCGGCGGCGATGCGCCTCGCCGATGCGCTGAAATCCGACGATCGCAACGCATAAGTCGTCGCCGGCCGCTAATGCGTGGGGATCGCCACGCCTGCCTTTGGCGCGTGTTCGCGTTTGGCCGGCGCGCGGACGCCGCCGATGCCATTGAGGATCAGTTCGACCTGGGCGGCAATCTGGACTTCGGTCGCCGGCCAATCGAAATTTGGGTTGGCGATGCGCAACGAAACCAGACCATGCATGGCGGCCCAGACCGAAAGCGCCATTTCGCGCTCGCCTTTGGCGCAGCGAAACTGGCCGCGCGCCACGCCAAGCTGAATGCGGCGCAACAGGCCGTTGAATAGCGCTTCGCCGACCCGAAGCTGCGCCGGTATCGCCAGCGCCTCGGATTTGCGCCGCACCGCGCCGCGCATGAACATGAGACGATATTCGTCTGGGTTTTCGAGGCCGAAGCGCAAATATTCTTGCAGCGTCAGGCGCAGGAATTCGTAGGGGTCTTCATTGCCGGC
>SSMV01000164.1 GCA_004799435.1 Bradyrhizobium sp. | reverse complement strand
TGATCCGACGCGCGTCGGCGAGCGAAACCGTCAGCGGCTTGTCGCAAATGACATGGACGCCCGCGGCGAGGAAGGCGAGCACCGGCCCGGCATGCATATGGTTGGGCGTGACGATCGCCACCGCCTCGACGCCGTCGGGTCGCGCCGCCTCGCCCTTGGCCATGGATTCATAGTCGTCGTAGATGCGTTTGGGATCGAGATTGAGCGTTTCGCCCGAGCGGCGCGCGCGCTCTGGCGTCGAGGACAAAGCGCCGGCGACGAACTCGTAGTGATCGTCCATCCGCGCCGCGAGCCGGTGAACCGCGCCGATAAAGGCCCCTTCGCCGCCGCCGACCATGCCGAGCCGGATCCGTCCGCCGGCCTTGGCGTCGCTGCGTCCTTCGATCGTCATCGCTTCTTTCTCCTTCAGCGCAGGCCGAGCGAACGGCGCACGCGCGATTCATCGATCGAGCCGCCGGCGAAATCGTCGAACGCCTTCTCGGTGACGCGGATCATATGGCGCTTGATGAATTCGGCGCCTTCGCGCGCGCCATCCTCCGGGTGCTTGATGCAGCACTCCCACTCGAGCACCGCCCAGGACGAATAGCCATATTGCGCGAGCTTGGAGAAGATGCCGCCAAAATCGACCTGACCGTCGCCGAGCGAGCGGAAGCGTCCGGCGCGCTCGATCCATGACGCATAGCCGGAATAGACGCCCTGCCGGCCGGTCGGGTTGAATTCGGCGTCTTTGGCGTGAAAGGCTTTGACCCGCTCATGGTAGATGTCGAGAAAGGCGAGATGGTCGAGCTGCTGCAGCACGAAATGCGACGGATCGTAGAGAATGTTGCAGCGCTTGTGGCCTTTCACCGCGTCAAGAAAACGCTCGAAGGTGGCGCCGTCGAACAGATCTTCGCCGGGATGAAGCTCATAGGCGACATCGACGCCGGCGTCGTCAAAAGCGTTGAGGATCGGCGTCCAGCGTCGCGCCAATTCGGCGAAGGCGGTCTCGATCAGGCCGGGCGCGCGCTGCGGCCAGGGATAGACGAATGGCCAAGCGAGCGCGCCGGAGAAGGTCGCATGCGCGCTGACGCCGAGGCGTCGCGACGCCTTGGCCGCGGCGACCATCTGAGTAACGGCCCATTTCTGCCGCTCGGCCGGGCGGCCATGGGTCTCGGGCGGCGCGAAAGCGTCGAAAGCCTCGTCATAGGCGGGATTGACGGCGATCAACTGCCCTTGCAGATGGGTGGAAAGCTCGGTGATGGCGAGGCCGCATTCGGCGGCGATTCCCTTGATCTCGTCGCAATAGGTTTGCGAGTCGGCGGCCTTGACGAGATCGAACAGCCGCCCATCCCAACTCGGGATCTGGACGCCCTTATAGCCGAGCGAGGCCGCCCAGCGACATATTGACGCAAAGGAATTGAACGGGGCCTTGTCGCCAGCAAATTGCGCCAGAAAGATCGCCGGACCCTTCACCATCCCTGCCATCGTCGCCCCCGCTGTTTTCGCGTCTTATGATCTAAAGAAATTCTTGCGCGCCAAAGAAACAAAGTCAGGGGAGCGCTTGTGAGCGCTCCCCTTTTTTGCCGTCGATCAGAACGGCGAGTCTTTGTAATAGAAGTTCTTGGCGTTGTCCTTGGTGACCAGCGTCGCGTTGAGGATGTAATTGCCGCTCACCGGCATATTCTCCTCGAGCCCGAGCGCGGTCAGGTCCATCGCGGTGGCGACCATCGCCGGCGGATAGAGCACGTCGACCGGGATCATCGGATCGCCGTTCATCACCCGCTGGATCATTTCCTTCATGCCGGCGCCGCCGATGACCAGCTTGATGTCGGTGCGCTTGGCTTGCTTGATCGCCTCGAGCAGGCCGACCACCATGTCGTCGTCCTGCGCCCAGACGGCGTCGATCTTGGGATGCTTGACCAGGAAGTCCTGCATCACCTTGAAGGCGTCGTCGCGGCTCCAGTTGCCAAACTGGCTGTCGAGCACCTTGATGTCGGAGCCCTTGATGCCGTCCATGAAGGCGTTGTAGCGCGCCTCGTCGATCGGGATCGGCAGGCCGCGGATGATCACGATGTCGCCCTTGCCGCCCATCTTGTCCTTCATATAGACGGCCGCCGCCCGGCCGAGGCCCGGATTGTCGCCGCCGACATAGAGGTCATAGATCGAGTGATCGTTGGCGATACGGTCGACCACCGTGACGAACGGGCCCTTCTCCTTCACCTTGCGGATCGGGTCGGTGAGCACATTGGGGTCATGCGGCAGCACGACCAGAGCGTCGATGCCCTGGGTCGTCAGATCCTCGAGCGCATTGGCCTGCGCGGCGGCGTCGGGCGACGTCTTCACGATCACCTTGAGGCCGGGGTATTTCTTCTCAAGCGCCGCGGCCTCCTGGGTCGCATGAAACACCACGCCGCCGGTCCAGCCGTGATCCGCGGCGGGGATCGACACCGCCATGGTCTTGTTTTGGGCATAGGCCGCGCCCGTCAATAGTCCCAGCACGGCCACACTCGCCAGAAACCGTTTCATGTTTTCACTCCCTCTTACGTGATGGCGCTGGTTTCGTGTCGCGCCTCTCCACTCCGCTTCATCGGCTACGCGTCATGCCGCGCTGGGCCAGCATCGCGATAATGATGATCGCGCCCTGGACCGCGCCAATGAGATACTCACTGACCACATTCGACAACAGCATGATGTTGCCGATGACTTCGAGAATGAGCGCGCCGGCGATCGTGCCCCACATCCGCCCGACGCCGCCCTTGAGCCGCGTGCCGCCGACAACCACCGCGGTGATCGCCATCAGCTCCCAGCCAAGCCCGGTCGTCGAGCTCGCCGAACTCAACCGCGGCACATAGACGATGACCGCGATGCCGACGCACAGGCCCTGCAGCACATAGGTCAGCGTGCGCACCCGCGCGATATTGATGCCGGAATAGCGCGCCACATCCTCGTTCGAGCCCACCGCGCGCACATGCCTTCCATAAGCCGTGCTGTAGAGAATGAAGGCGCCGATGATCGCCACGCCGAGAATGACCAGAACCGGATAGGGCAAGCCGAAGAGATCGCCGAAATAGACCTGGCGATAGGCGGCGCGAATGTCGCTGTTCTTGATGGTGATCGAGCCACCCTGGGCGAGCCAGGTCAAGAGCGAGCGGAAAATGCCCATCGTGCCCAGCGTCACGATGAAAGGCTCGATCTTGCCAAGCGTCGTCGTCAACCCGTTGAACAATCCGCAGAGCGCGCTGACCGCCAGCGACAGACCCATCGCGACGACGATCAGCAGCGTCGTGTTCTCGATCAGGCCGGAGTTCAAGAAGAGGATCTCCAGGCCGGCGACCAGCGCCGCCATCGCGCCGACCGACAGATCGAGGCCGCCCCCGACGATCACCAGCGTCTGGCCGACGGCGATCGTGGCGATGAAGGTGCTGCGCGCCAGCACATTGGTGATGTTGTCGAGGCCGAGGAAACGCGGGTTGACGATCACCCCCAGCACGCAAAGCAGCCCCAGCGCCAGAAACGGCGCAACCGCGCCGACCTTGAGGCGCGAGGCAAACGCCGCCACCGGCGCTTTCGA
>SSMV01000163.1 GCA_004799435.1 Bradyrhizobium sp. | reverse complement strand
CCGCTATCGCGGCCGCATCCCGCTCGTCCATGTCAAGGACATCGCGCAGACAGGAGAGAAGCTCGACGAGGACGGTTGGGCGGATGTGGGCGCGGGCACGATGCCATGGCGCGATCTTTGGCGGCGCTGTGTCGACGCCGGCGCCGAAGTGATGGTCGCCGAACATGACAATCCAAGCGACTTTAACCGCTTCGCGCGCGTGAGTCTGGCGGCGATGCGTCGCTTGGCGGATGGAGGGCGATCATGAGCCTGCGCCTTGGCCTCATCGGATGCGGCAATATTTCCGACATCTATCTCCAGAACGCGGCGCGGTTCCGCGACATCCGTTTCACCGCCTGCGCTGACCTGAAACCGGAGGCGAGCGCGCGACAAAGCCAGCGCTACAGCCTCGCGGAGCGATCCGTGAAAGCGCTGCTGGCAAGCGAGGATGTCGATATCGTGCTCAATCTCACGATACCGGAGGCGCATGCCGAGGTTTCGCTTGCGGCGATCGAGGCCGGCAAACATGTCTACAGCGAGAAGCCGCTTGCGACGACCGTGCGCGACGCAGAAAGAATCGTCGCCGCGGCGAAAGCCAAGAAGCTGCGCGTCGGCGCGGCGCCCGACACAGTGTTGGGGGCAAGCGTCCAGGAGGCGCGCCGCATCGTCGACGCCGGCGAAATCGGCAAGCCGCTCACCGGCCTTGCCGCAGTGCTTTCGCACGGCATGGAGCACTGGCATCCCAATCCCGCATTCTTCTTTCGGCCGGGCGGCGGCCCGGTATTCGACATGGGCCCCTACTACCTTTCGACATTGGTCACGCTCCTGGGCCCCGTCGCATCCATCCAGGCTTCCGGCCAGATCGGCTTTGTTGAGCGGAAGGTGACGACTCCGGGATCGACGATGCTCGGTCAAACTATCAAGGTTGAGACCTTGACGTCGGTTCAGGCGCTGCTCGACTTTCACTCCGGCGCGCAAGTGACCTTCATCGCCAGTTGGGACGTCTGGAACCATGGCGTTCTGCCGATCGAGCTGCATGGCGAGACCGGATCGCTTCGGGTGCCCGACCCCAATTGGTTCGGCGGCGAACTCCATATCGCCGAGGGCCGCGGCGACTGGAGAGGAGTCGCGACGGACAAGCACGTCTTTGGCGCCGCCAATTGGCCGGCGGAGAAACCGCAACACGCCAATTACCGCGGCCTTGGGCTCGCCGATATGGCGCGCGGCATAATCGATGACCGTCCGCATCGCGCCAATGGCGACATCGCCCTCCATGTGCTCGCCATCATGGCGGGCATCCTAGAGGCGGCGACAGAAAAGCGCCTCGTGACGATCCGGCAAGGCTGCGCTCGGCCTGCCCCACTTGACGAGTTGGAGGCGTCCAATCTGAGGGTTGATTGACGACAGGAATGAGGCCTTCTCCGGCATCGACGTGGAGGGCGCTCGTTACACCGCCCAACCACAGGCTATGCTGGGTCGCCAGGCGACGGACGCCCGCGACCGATCAACCGGAGCCCATTCCATGTTCGGAACGACAATGTATGCGCCCGGCGACGTCCGCCATGAGACCGTCGCCGAGCCGATAATCGAAAAGCCGACCGACGCGCTCATCAAGCTCTCGGCGAGCTGTATCTGCGGGTCGGACCTCTGGCCCTATCGCGGCGCCAATCCGATTACCAAGCCGCTTCGCATGGGCCATGAATATTGCGGCGTGGTCGTCGAGGTCGGCGCAGCCGTGAAGACCGTCAAGCCGGGGCAGTTCGTCGTCGGCTCCTTCGTCATCTCCGACAACATCTGCCCGCATTGCCGGCGCGGCTTTCAATCCTCCTGCGAGCAGCGCGAATTCATGACCGGCGCGCAGGCCCAATACGCCCGCGTGCCGCTCGCCGACGGCACGCTGCTGGCGACCGAGAAGCCGCCAGCCGAAGACCTGATCCCCAGCCTGCTGGCGGTTTCCGATGTGCTCGGCACCGGCTGGTACGCCGCCGACGCCGCGCGCGTGCAGCCCGGCTCAACGGTTGTCGTCGTCGGCGACGGCGCCGTCGGGCTGATGGGCGTGCTGGCCGCCAAGCAATTGGGCGCGGCGCGGATCATCGCCATGAGCCGCCATAAGGCGCGCCAGGATCTCGCCCTCGACTATGGCGCTACCGACATCGTCGCCGAACGCGGCGACGCCGGCGTCGCCCGCATCAAGGAACTGACCGACCGCATCGGCGCCGACTCGGTGCTCGAATGCGTCGGCACCGACGAATCGATGAAACAGGCGCTGCAGGTCGCCCGCCCCGGTTCGATGATCGGCTATGTCGGCGTGCCGCATGGCATCCAATTTGACGGCGCCTCGTTGTTCTTTACCCAGGTCGGCATGCTTGGCGGCCCCGCTCCTGTCCGCCGTTTCCTGCCGCATCTGATGGAGCTGGTGCTGAGCCGCAAAATCAATCCCGGCCGCGTGTTCGATCTCGCGCTGCCCCTTGCCGACGTGGCCGAGGGCTATAGGGCGATGGACGAAAGGCGCGCGATTAAGACGTTGCTGCAGGTCTAGCCCGGCGACCGGCGCGGGTCGCGGCGGGCTTGCGCGCGCCAGATCGTCGGTTCAAAACGCGACTTCTATGGAGATAGTGTCGCGATGAAAGCCTTGATCACCGGCATCACCGGCCAGGATGGCGCCTATCTGGCCGCCCTACTGCTCGACAAGGGCTATGAGGTTTTTGGCGTCATTCGGCGCTCGTCGCATCGCGGCGTTGAGGATCATCGCCTGCGGTGGCTGGGCGTCGCCCATCGCGTGACGCTGCTCGACGGCGATATGGGCGACCTGTCGAGCCTCGTTCGCATCGTCAAAGAGACCCAGCCGCATGAGATCTATAATCTCGCGGCCCAGTCTTTCGTCGCTTCGTCGTGGCGCCAGCCGGTGCTCACCGCCAATATCACCGCCGTCGGCGTGACCAACATGCTCGAGGCGATGCGGGCGGTGAAGCCGGACGCGCGCTTCTATCAAGCCTCGTCCTCGGAAATGTTCGGCCTTGTGCAACAGCCGCGGCAGAACGAGGCGACGCCCTTCTATCCGCGCTCGCCCTACGCGGTGGCCAAGCTTTATGGTCACTGGACGGCGGTGAACTATCGCGAAAGCTTCGGCTTCCACGCCTCGTCGGGCATACTTTTCAACCATGAGAGTCCGTTGCGCGGCGTCGAATTCGTCACCCGCAAAGTCACCGATGGCGTCGCGCGCATCAAACTCGGCCTGACCAAGGAATTGCGACTCGGCAATATCGACGCCAAGCGCGACTGGGGCCATGCGCGCGACTATGTGCGCGCCATGTGGCTGATGCTGCAGCAGGAGCAGCCGGGCGATTATGTCGTCGCCAGCGGCCGGACGACCTCGGTGCGCGACATGTGCCGTATCGCCTTCGCCCATGTCGGCCTCGACATGGACAGCCATGTCGTGATCGACCCCTCCTTCTATCGTCCGGCCGATGTCGAGATCCTGCTCGGCGACGCGTCGAAGGCGACCGAGAAGCTTGGTTGGAAGCCGGAAATCGGTCTCGAAGACATGATCCGCGAAATGGTCGATGTCGATCTGGAGCGGGTGAGAACCAATCAGGAGCGCGCTTGAGCGCGCCAACGGCAAGCGCGGCGTCATTTCGCCGGATCGCGCTCACCGGCGCGAATGGCTTCGTCGGGCGTCATCTCGCGCCTTTGCTGGCGGCGGCGATGCCCGCCGCCGAGCGGCTGTCGCTGCAACGTCCCGGAACTGGCGCCGGCCCCGACGGCTGGCCGGTCGTCGAGGCGGAGATCTTCGATCGCAGCGCGGTCGCCGACATTGTCTCGGCGTTTCGGCCCGACCTGATCGTCCATCTCGCCGCGCAAGCCTCGGTCGGCGAGGCGGCGGGCGCCGCGGAAGCGACCTGGCGGGTCAATTTCGATGGTTCCTGTGCGCTGGCGAGCGCCTGCGCGCGCTTTGCGCCCGAGGCGACATTCCTCTTCGTGAGTTCAAGCGAGGTCTATGGGCTGAGCTTCCTCGCCGGCCCGGTCGACGAAGACACCCCCATCCGACCGATGAACGCCTATGCGCGCTCAAAAGCGGCGGCCGAAGCGATGATCGGCGATGTGCTGCCCGCGCAGACGCGGCTGATCGTCGCGCGATCCTTCAACCATATCGGTCCCGGCCAGGACGAACGCTTCGCCCTGCCCTCCTTCGCCGCACAGATCGCCCGCATCGAAGCCGGCCTGCAGCCGCCGTCGATCAAGGTCGGCAATCTCGACGCCGAACGGGATTTTCTCGATGTCCGCGACGTCTGCGACGCCTATCTCGCGCTGATTGGGGCGGTGCGCGAGTTGCCAACGCGCAATGTCTTCAATGTCGCCTCCGGCGTCGGGCGTTCGCTCGGCGCGCTGCTGCGCGATCTGCGCGCGCAATCCGCCCTGCCCTTCGACATTGTCGTCGATCCAGCGCGGCTAAGGCCGAGCGACATCGCCAGCGCCGTGGGTCTGAGCGAGAGGCTAAGCGCGCGAACCGGATGGCGCGCCGCGCGACCGATCGAAGACGCGCTCGCCGAATTGTTGCGACACGCGCGCCAGACGGTCGGCGAAACTCGCTAGAGGCCCGCCGCTACGACACCCTCGCTCCGTGGAATCCCCGGCGCGGGAACCGGTTCGCCTCGCGGGCGGTTTTCCTTCTGAGCGCTTGAGGGAGAACGACAATGGCGGAATCGCCGCGGCAGAAACAGATCACCGGCAGGGTGATGCATGAATTCAAACATGGCGAACTCAAGAGCGGTCCCGGCGGCAAGGGCGGGCCGGTCAAGTCGCGCCGGCAGGCTATCGCCATCGCGCTCAACGAGGCAGGAGCGTCGAAATACGAAAGCAAGGCCGACAATCGTCGCAACGAGCGGCGCAACGAGCGCAAGGAAGCGGCCAGCAAGACTGCCCAACAACAAAGCGAAGGAAAATCGCATATCGGCGCCTCGCCACGTCGCAAGCGCGCGCGCAAAAGCTAACACCCCGCCTTCTCCGGCGGGCGTTCTATCGGAGGCGTCTTACAGAGAACGCCGGGCGTCGTCCGTTGTTCCGTTGGGCGCCTCGCACGCAGGACCGCCGCTTTCCGGCAAGGAACGAAAACAACGTTGTGACGATTGAGACAACAAGGCCATCGTCGAAGACAGCCCGTCAGCTTCGAATGAACGCAGTTGAACTCGAGCGCCGATCGTGAATTTCCATCCAGCCGAATCATTTGCAGAGCGAGACGCCGTTGCGCAATCCACACAACCACGAGCCCAGAATCGAGGCCGCCGCCGCCAATGGGCTGTGCGAGGCGCTCATCCTTATTGTCGAGGATGAAATTCTGATCGCGCTCGACATCAAATCGACGCTCGTCGATGCGGGCGCCGAGGTCATCGGACCGGCGACAACGCTCCGCTCGGCGACGCCCATCGCATTGAGCGAACCCCTATCGGCGGCGACGCTCGATGTACAGCTCGGACGCGAGACGACAGACGCGATCGCCGCCATTCTGTCCGAACGCGACATTCCCTTCCTGTTTTATACCGGACAGGCGTTGCCGCGCGATATGCGCGCGCGCTGGCCGCAATCGCCCGTCATCATCAAACCGGCAAGTCAAAATGCGATCGTCGCCGCGATGGCCGAATTGCTGGGGAGGCATCGGGCGGCCAAGTCAATCCCCGGCGCACGATAAGAAGCCAGGCCCAACCCTGGCCTCACCCTTCCGCCATGCATTTGGACAAGAGAGCGACGAGCTCTTCGGGTCGAGCCGGCTTCAACAGCATTGGCGCCCCCTGAAAGCCGGGGGGATGCTGCTCTCTCGAATAGCCCGACAGGACAATGAATGGCGTGCGTCGCGCTCGCAACGCGAGCGCCACCGGCTCGGCCGTCTCGGCGCCAAGATTGACGTCGAGAACGGCCGCGTCGCAGGTCTTCTCGGACATCAGGCGGAAGGCCTTGGCCACCGAAACCGCCGGTCCCATGACCTCCAGCCCGGCGTCGCTCAATTGCTGAGCGATGTCGAGACCGATCAGGGCGTCGTCCTCGACCACGAGCACACGTTTTGTCATGAGTTTTCCGTCAAGACAGCGGGCGATCCGCCGACACGTCCTGCCACGGGATCGTGCAATATTCTCGCGGTCGGACACAGGAGCCGCCACGACAGGCCGGCGCTGGCGAAATCGAGATCGATCTGACCGTCGAGGCTAAGCTCGGCCATGCTCTTGATCACGGTCGAACCGTAGCTTTGGTGCGTCGGCGGCGCGACGGCCGGGCCGCCGCGCTCGACCCAGGTCATCAGGAAGCGATCGCCGGCGTCGTCTTTCTCGACCCGCCAGGCGATCTCGACGACGCCCTCAGCGTTGGAGAGCGCGCCATGTTTGGCGGCGTTGGTCGCCAGCTCGTGAATCACCATGCCCATACATTGCGCCCCCGCGATCGAGAGCTCAAGCGGCGGGCCGTCGAAATGAATCCTTTGCCCGGGGAGAAAATGCGCCAACTGGGCGCGCAACAGCTCCGGGATGGTGACGCTGCGCCACTTACCCTTCGCCAGCACGTCATGGCTTGCCGCCAGCGCCTGCAACCGATCGGAGAAGCGCCGGACGAACTCCTCCTGGTTCGGCGCTTTGGTCTGTCGCGCAATCACCGAAACGACGGTCAGCATGTTCTTCGAGCGATGATTGACCTCGCTCAACAGCAGCCGGATGTGTTCCTCCGACCGCTTGCGGTCGGTGATATCGACGACGACCATCACCAGACCGGTAATCTCGCCCTCGCCATCGCGTTCCGGCTCGCAAATGACCGAATAATGGCTGGGACCGTCGCCCTCGGTCGCCGGCCGACTCAACTCGCAGGCGCTGCGCTCGCCAGCCAGCGCGCGCTCCAACAGCGGCGCGATCAGCTCCGCGTCGGCGCCCGACAGGAGCTTTTCGGGCGGCGCCTCCGCCGCCTCGCGCGGCAATCCGAAAATTCGGCAGAAGGCTGGATTAACGAATGTGTAGCGAAGCTCCCGGCTCAGGGTCGCCAGGCCGACGCTGACATTGTCGCTCGCCGCCTGGAGCAGCGCGCCGCTGGTTCGCAGCGCCGCGGTGCGCTCCATCACGCGCCGCTCCAGCGTTTCGTTAAGCTCGCGCAATTGGCTCTGCGCGTGGCGGCGCTCGGTCACTTCCGCGACCAGCGCATGATTGGAGAGTTTGAGCTCCTGCTGCATCCGATAGAGCTCGGCGAAAATCGCGACTTTTGAGCGAAGGATGTCGGGATTGACGGGCTTATGCAGATAATCCACCGCGCCCGCGCCATAGCCTTCGAGCACATGCTGGTCTTCGTTATAATAGGCGGTGAGAAAGATGATCGGGATCTGCGCCGTCTTCTTTCGCTCCTTGATCATATGCGCCAGTTCGATGCCGGTGACGCCCGGCATGCGAATGTCGAGAATGAGCAGCGCGAATTGATCGGCAAGCAGAGCGAGCAAGGCCTGATCGGCCGACTCGGCCCGGATCAGCCGGTAGCCGGGGTCGTCCAGGACGGTCTCCAGAACGGTCAGGTTCTTCGGCTCGTCGTCGACGATCAGGATGTTGACCGGATCGTCGCCCGCGCCGGTTCGTTTGACGCCATGATCGTCGGCGCCGCTTACGTGCGACTCGCCTCTGTTCAGCGCAGGAAAATTGACGATCGTATCTTTGATCGACACGGAGCTTCTCATTGCAGAGCGTTTTCCATTGGATCGGTCTGAGGTCAGCGGAATAGCCACACCCGCAATAAGGAGAGCAACTGGTCGGTGTTCACCGGCTTGGCGATATAGTCGCT
Organism: Bradyrhizobium sp.; assembly: GCA_004799435.1. GTDB lineage: Bacteria > Pseudomonadota > Alphaproteobacteria > Rhizobiales > Beijerinckiaceae > Roseiarcus. Next base: position 11,054 of record SSMV01000163.1, on the reverse strand, counting down.
GGCGCCGGCGTTCAGACATTTCTCCCGGTCGCCCTTCATGGCCTTGGCCGTGAGCGCCAGAATGGGCAGCGTGCTGAAGGCCGGATTCTGGCGGATTCTGCCGATTGTCTCATAGCCGTCCATGTCGGGCATCATGATGTCCATCAGCGCCGTGCTCAAATCCGGCGTACGCTCGATGATCTCGATGGCGTCGCGGCCATTGGTCGTGCTGATGACCTCCATTTCGTGGTTCTCGAGCAGCGACGTGAGCGCGAAGATGTTTCGCGCATCGTCGTCGACCACGAGAATCTTGCGTCCGCGCAGGATTTCGTTGGAGCCGTGCAGCCGCTCGAGCATCGCCTGTTTTTCAGGCGGCAGGTCGGACACCACCCGATGCAGGAAGAGCGACGTCTCGTCGAGCAGACGTTCCGGCGACTGCACGTCCTTCAGCACAATGCTCTTGGCCATCGACTTGAGCTGCGCCTGTTCGGCGGCCGATAGATCCTTGCCGGTGAAGACGACGACCGGCACCGAGGCCAGCGCCGGCTCGGCATGCATCTTTTCGAGCAGTTCAAAGCCCGACATATCGGGCAGGCGCAGATCGAGCACCACGCAGTCGAAAGCGTGTTCGCGCATCGCCGACAAGGCTTCCTCGCCGGCGCCCACGCTGATCATTTCGATGTCGTCATGCCCCAGCAACGCCGCGATCGATGTCCGCTCGATCTCATTGTCCTCGACAATCAGCAACCGCTTGGTGCGCGGCGCGGTGAAATCCTTGATCCGGTCGAAGGCGGCGACGAGGCCGTCGGTTGTCGGCTCCTTGATCAGATAGGCGAAGGCGCCATGCGCCAACCCGTGCTGCCGCTCTTCTTCGAGCGTCACGATCTGGACTGGAATGTGCCGAGTGGCGGGATCGAGCTTGAGCTGGTTCAAAACCGTCCAGCCGAGCATGTCAGGCAGGAAAATATCGAGCGAGACGGCCGAGGGCCGATATTGCCGCGCCAGAGAGAGGCCCAGAGCGCCCTTATTGGCGACGATGCCCTTGAATCCCTTCTCGCGCGCCAGACCCAACAGAATACGGGCGTAATGCGGGTCGTCCTCGACAATCAGGAAGACGGGATCGCCCTCCCTGATCTCGTTGCGATCGTCCTGCACATGCTCTTCGCGCGCCGCCGCAAGGATCGTACGCTCGCGGGCGATGGAAGGATGGGCGCCAGGCGCCTCGGCGCGCGACGGGGTGACGCTGTCGGGGCCGGAGTAATAGAGCGGCAGATAGAGGGTGAAGGTGCTGCCCTGCTCATGGACACTGGAAAGCCTTATCTCGCCGCCGAGCAGCACGGCCAGTTCGCGGCTGATGGCGAGGCCAAGGCCCGTTCCGCCATATTTGCGCGAAGTTCCGGCGTCGGCCTGCTGGAAGGCTTCGAAGATGATCTTCTGCTTCTCCGGCGCAATGCCGATGCCGGTGTCGTCGACCACAAAGGCGACGACCTGCGAGGCCGCGCTGAGGATCGGGTGGCCGGGGCTGAAGCCTTGGGTGGCGAGCCCGACCCGCACATTCACGTGGCCACGGGCGGTGAATTTGATCGCGTTGGAGATCAGATTCTTGAGAATTTGCTGGAGACGTTTGGGGTCGCTCTCCATCGAGTTCGGCAGATCGTCGGCGAAATGAACGTCGAAGGGCAGATGCTTCGCCTCGGCGACATGGCGGAAGCTGCGATCGACGGCGTCGCGCAGCGAGGCGAAGGGAATCTCCTCGACCTCCACGGTGACCGTGCCGGATTCGATCTTCGACAGATCGAGAATGTCGTTGATGAGATTGAGCAGGTCGGTGCCGGATGAGTTGATGTTGCGCGAGAACTCCACCTGCTTCTGGGTGAGCGTGCTCGATTCGGCGAGCTGCTGACTGAGAATCAGAATGGAATTGAGCGGCGTGCGCAGCTCATGCGACATATTGGCCAGGAACTCGGATTTATATTTCGAGGTCAGCGCCAGCTCGGCCGCCTTCTCTTCCAGCGCGTGACGCGCCTGCTCGACCTCGGCGTTCTTGCGCTCGACTTCCGCATTCTGGTCGGCCAACAGTTTCGCCTTGGTGCCCAGTTCCTCATTGGTCTGCTGCAACTCGCTCTGGCGCGATTGCAATTCGACCGTAAGCTGTTGCGACTGGGTCAGCAGACCTTCGGTGCGCATGGTCGCTTCGATCGTGTTGAAGACCGCGCCGATGCTCAACGTCAGCTGATCGAGGAAGGCGAGGTTCACGTCGGTGAAAGGTTGCAGCGTCGCCAGTTCGATCACCGCCTTGGTTTCGCCCTCGAACAGGATCGGCAAGACGACGATGCTGACATGGGGCGCTTCGCCGAGCGTCGAGGCGACCACGATGAAGCCCGGCGGCACATTGGCGAGCAGGATGCGCTTCTTTTCCACCGCGCATTGGCCGACGAGACCCTGCCCCAGCGCCACGGTTTCGCTCATCCGCCGACCCCGATGGGCGTAGCTGGAGAGCAGCTTGAGATGACGGCCTTCGTCGACGCCGCTGACGTGATAGATCGTCCCCTGATAGGCGTTGACCAGCGGACTCAATTCGCTCAGCAGCATGCCGCCGACGGTCGTCAGCTCGCGTTGACCCTGCAGCATGCCAGTGAAGCGGGCGAGATTGGTCTTCAGCCAGTCCTGCTCGCGATTGCGCTCCGTGGTCTCGCGCAGGTTCGAGATCATCGTGTTGATATTGTCTTTGAGCTCGGCCACTTCGCCACGCGTCTCGACCTGGATCGAGCGGGTCAGGTCGCCCTTGGTGACGGCGGTGGCCACTTCGGCGATGGCGCGCACCTGGCTGGTGAGGTTGGCGGCCAGAAGATTGACGTTGCCGGTGAGATCCTTCCACGTTCCGGAAGCGCCAGGAACGTTGGCCTGGCCGCCGAGCCGCCCTTCGACGCCGACTTCGCGCGCGACATTGGTCACCTGATCGGCGAAGGTCGCCAGCGTGTCGGTCATATTGTTGATCGTGTCGGCGAGCGCCGCGACCTCGCCTTTGGCCTGAACGGTGAGGCGCTGATTGAGATTGCCGTTGGCGACGGCGGTCACCACTTTCACGATGCCGCGCACCTGCTCGGTCAGGTTGGAGGCCATGAAGTTGACGTTGTCGGTCAGGTCCTTCCAGGTGCCGGCGACGCCCGGCACCTGCGCCTGACCGCCGAGCTTGCCTTCGGTGCCGACGTCGCGCGCGACACGCGTCACTTCGCCGGCGAAGGCGTTGAGCTGATCGACCATGGTGTTGATCGTGTTTTTCAGCTCGAGGATTTCGCCCTTCACGTCGACGGTGATTTTGCGGTTGAGATCGCCGCGCGCCACCGCGGTCGTCACTTCGGCGATATTGCGCACCTGAGCGGTAAGATTGCCGCCCATCGTGTTGACGGAGTCGGTCAAGTCCTTCCACGTTCCGGCGACGCCCTGCACGACCGCCTGCACGCCCAGCCGTCCCTCGGTGCCGACTTCGCGCGCCACGCGCGTGACTTCCGACGCAAATGAGCGAAGCTGCTCGACCATCGTGTTGATGGTTTCCTTGAGCTGCAGAATCTCGCCGCGCACGTCGACCGTGATCTTCTTCGATAGATCGCCATTGGCGACGGCGATGGTCACTTCGGCGATGTTGCGCACCTGATCGGTCAGGTTCGACGCCATCGAGTTGACGTTGTCGGTGAGGTCTTTCCACGTGCCGGCGACGCCGGGCACGGTCGCCTGACCGCCGAGCTTGCCGTCGGTGCCGACTTCGCGCGCGACGCGTGTCACTTCCGAAGCGAAGGCCGAGAGCTGATCGACCATCGTGTTGACGGTTTCCTTGAGCTGCAGAATCTCGCCCTTGGCGTCGACGGTGATCTTGCGGCTGAGGTCGCCGCGCGCGATGGCGGTCGCCACGTCGGCGATGTTGCGCACCTGGCCGGTGAGGTTCGAGGCCATCGAGTTCACGTTGTCGGTCAGGTCTTTCCAGGTGCCGGCGACGCCCGGCACGGCCGCCTGACCGCCGAGCTTGCCCTCGGTGCCGACTTCGCGCGCGACGCGACTCACTTCGGCGGCGAAAGAGCGCAGCTGATCGACCATCGTGTTGATGGTCTCTTTGACTTCGAGGATTTCGCCGCGCACGTCGGCGGTGATCTTCTTGGACAAGTCGCCATTGGCCACCGCGATGGTCACTTCGGCGATGTTGCGCACCTGACCGGTCAGATTGTTGGCCATTGAGTTGACGTTGTCGGTCAGGTCCTTCCAGGTGCCGGCGACGCCCTCGACCGCCGCCTGACCGCCGAGTTTGCCTTCCGTGCCGACCTCGCGCGCCACGCGACTGACCTCGCCCGCGAAGGCGTTGAGCTGGTCGACCATGGTGTTGATCGTGTTCTTCACCTCGAGAATTTCGCCGCGCACGTCGGCAGTGATCTTCTTGGAAAGATCGCCGCGCGCCACAGCCGTGGTCACGTCGGCGATGTTGCGCACCTGGCCGGTGAGGTTGGAGGCCATGAAGTTGACGCTGTCAGTGAGGTCCTTCCAGGTGCCGGCGACGCCGGGCACCTGCGCCTGACCGCCGAGCTTGCCTTCGGTGCCGACCTCGCGCGCCACGCGCGTCACTTCGGCGGCGAAGCCGTTGAGCTGATCGACCATCGTATTCATGGTGTTCTTCAGCGCGAGAATCTCGCCCTTCACCTCGACGGTGATCTTCGACGACAGGTCGCCCTGCGCAATGGCGGTCGCCACTTCGGCGATGTTGCGCACCTGACCGGTCAGATTATTGGCCATTGAGTTGACGTTGTCGGTCAGATCCTTCCAGGTGCCGGCGACGCCCTCGACCGCCGCCTGACCGCCGAGCTTGCCTTCCGTGCCGACTTCGCGCGCCACGCGGCTGACTTCGGAGGCGAAGCCGTTGAGCTGATCGACCATGGTGTTGAGCGTGTTCTTCAGCTCGAGAATCTCGCCCTTCACGTCGACGGTGATTTTGCGCGACAGATCGCCATTGGCGACCGCCGTCGCCACGTCGGCGATGTTGCGCACCTGGCCGGTGAGATTGGAGGCCATGAAATTGACGTTGTCGGTCAAGTCTTTCCAGGTGCCGGCGACGCCCGGCACGGCGGCCTGACCGCCGAGCTTGCCTTCGGTGCCGACTTCGCGCGCCACGCGCGTCACTTCGGAGGCAAAGCCGTTGAGCTGGTCGACCATGGTGTTGATCGTGTTTTTCAGCTCGAGAATTTCGCCGCGCACGTCGACGGTGATCTTTTTCGACAAGTCGCCGGTCGCCACCGCGGTCGTGACTTCGGCGATGTTGCGCACCTGGTCGGTGAGGTTGGACGCCATGGAGTTGACGTTGTCGGTCAGGTCTTTCCAGGTGCCGGCGACGCCGCCGACTTGCGCCTGACCGCCGAGCTTGCCCTCGGTGCCGACTTCGCGCGCGACGCGCGTGACTTCGGAGGCGAAGCCGTTGAGCTGGTCGACCATCGTGTTGATCGTGTTTTTTAGCGCGAGAATTTCGCCCTTCACGTCCACCGTGATCTTGCGCGACAAGTCGCCCTTGGCGACCGCCGTCGTCACTTCGGCGATGTTGCGCACCTGATCGGTGAGGTTCGACGCCATCGAGTTGACGGAATCGGTCAGGTCTTTCCAGGTGCCGGCGACGCCGCCGACCTGCGCCTGACCGCCGAGCTTACCCTCGGTGCCGACTTCGCGCGCGACGCGCGTCACTTCGGAGGAGAAGCCGTTGAGCTGATCGACCATCGTGTTGATGGTCTCTTTCAGTTCGAGAATTTCGCCTTTCACGTCGACGGTGATCTTGCGCGAAAGATCGCCGCGCGCCACCGCAGTCGTCACCGTCGCAATGTTGCGAACCTGAGCCGTGAGGTTGGTCGCCATCGCGTTGACCGAATCGGTCAGATCTTTCCAGGTGCCGGCGACGCCTGGCACCACCGCCTGTCCGCCGAGCCGTCCGTCGGTGCCGACTTCGCGGGCGACGCGGGTCACTTCGGAAGCAAACGAGCGCAGCTGATCGACCATCGTGTTGATGGCCTCCTTGAGCTGCAGAATCTCGCCGCGCACGTCGACGGTGATCTTTTTGGAAAGATCGCCGTTGGCGACCGCGATGGTCACTTCGGCGATGTTGCGGACCTGCGCGGTGAGATTGCCGGCCATCTGGTTGACTGACTCGGTCAGATCCTTCCACACGCCCGACACGCCTTTGACCTGCGCCTGACCGCCGAGCTTGCCTTCGGTGCCGACTTCGCGCGCCACGCGCGTGACTTCCGAGGTGAAGATCGAAAGCTGCTGGATCATCGAATTGACGAGCTTGGCCGAGCGCAAGAACTCGCCCTTGAGTTCGCGCCCGTCGACTTCCAGTTCCATCGATTGCCCAAGGTCGCCCTTGGCGATGGCGCCGATCGTGCGCGCAACATCGGTGGTCGGGCGCACCAGATCGTCGAGCAGCGTGTTCAGCGAGCCGACATTGGCCGCCCATCCGCCGATCGCGCCGGGCAGAGACATGCGCTCGCGCAGACGCCCTTCCTTGCCGACCGCGCCGCTCAGACGCGTCATTTCGCGGGTGATGCGGTCCTGATTGGTGAGCGCCTGATTCAGGGCTTCGGCAATCTGTCCTTCGATCCCCAGCCAACCGTTCGGCAATCGGATCGAGAAGTCGCCATCGCGCAACGCTCGCACAGCCGCCAGAAGCTGGAGCGAACGGGACCCCGCGAAGTCGTCACCCACCGGGGTCTTGGATTTCGCCTTGCCGATTTTGCCCCCGTTGAACGCCGCGGATGTCTTCTTCTGGGAGCGGGCGATTGTCGCTTCGGTCATGCTTCACCGCAATTCAGGGAGGCGAGAACAACAGATTGGGGATGCTGGAATGACGCGCCCGAGCGCTCCGGCAACCGGCGGGCGAGGCTCGGGGGAACGGGCGAGAGCTTTGGCGCGTTAGGGAAGTGAAACATCGCGCGCGCGCGAGCGCTGCGGCCACTCGCGTCTTGCTGGCCCGGCTTTGCAGCGACGGCCTTCAGCGCATTCCCCCTACCATTCGGCACATCAGGCCGTGTAACGCGCAGGCGCGATTTTGGTTCCGGCGTTCAAATCAAAAAATTCTGGCGCGCGACCACCTGGATTCACGCTCATCGGCAGGCTTAGGCAAGCGGGGGTTAAAGTGTCAGGCGGCCCTGATCGCTCCGGCTCCGCGGGCAAGCGTCCAGAGCTTGCGAAGCCGCCGGCGCGCCGGCTCTTCGAAGCCGCGATAGACCAGCACCGAGACGAGGATCAGCGCCGGGGCGAAAGCAAGACGTCCCCAGAATTCCAACCGGGCCGGCGTTGCGGCGACGATCCATTCATGGACCGGAAATTGCAGCAAATAGAGTGAATAGCTGGCGCCGCCGAGCAGCGTCAGCAGCGGCCGGTCGAGAAGCCGGCGGATCGCGCTCGCCTTCGGAATTGTCGCGAGCGCTATGATCAGCGGGCCGAAGGCGACGAGCGCCACCGCCGCGACCGCCGGCTGGGTCGAACAGGTCGCGGCCAAGGCGATGATTGCGAGCGCGGCGTAAGCCGTCCAGCCCGGCAAGCGGAACCGGCCGCGTAGAAACACGACGCCGAAAAACATCCCATAAATAAATTCCGGCGCGCGAAGAACCGGAACCGGGGTGAAATAGGTCTGCCCGCCCAGCGTCAGCTCGCCGTTGCCGAGCTCAGGCGTCATGTTCGACCAGATGAGCGCGAGCAACCCCGCAACCAGCAAAAGCCCAATCAGCAGCGCGCGATCGGACAGTTTGCGGAGAGCGTGAATCAGCAGCGGAAAGAGCACATAGAAGAACGCCTCGACCGAGAGCGTCCAGGAGACGAAATTCCATTCCGTGGCGCTGAAATGGGGAAACCAGGCCTGCAGAAAGACGAACTGGCGCCAATCCGTGGCGGGCGAAAACTGCGACACGAAGGGCGCGCTTAAGGCCAGCGACAGGAGGTAAACGGGATAGAGACGGCTGAAACGCGCCAGGAAAAACTCGGCCAGTTGCGACGCGTCGAAACTCAGGTCGCCGTGCACATAAGTGATGATGAAGCCCGACAGGATGAAGAAAAACGGCACGCCGAGCCAGCCGTTGTTCAGCGCATTGACGACGAAGACGGGCGCAAAAGCGGAATGTTCCGCGAAGCCGGCGCCGGAATGATAGAAGACGACAGCCAGAGCGGCGAAGAAACGAAGGCTGGTCAGCGCATCGAGCGAGACCCTCGGCGCCGGCGCCTTTGCCTGGAGAATCTCGCCGGCCGTTTCCATTCGATCTCAGCTTCCCTTCTCAGGCGGCTAGAAAATCGGCCATTGCCGCTTGCAGGCGTTGGTCGAAAGCCGAGAAACGATAGGCGTCGCGCCAGCGCGCGTGCCCCGCGGCGCCCATTCGGGCCGCCAGGTCGCGATCGCGCAACAGCGTGACGATCGCCTCCGTCAATCGATCCGGATTATGGCGCGCGAGATTGAAGCCGGTGACTCCGTCGAGATTGATCTCCTGCCCTGCGTCCAGAAGCGAGGCGATCACCGGCAGGCCGCGTCGCATGGCTTCGACGAACACCAGCCCGAATCCTTCCGCCGAACTTGGCATCGCCAGGATCGTCGCGCGACGCCAGGTCGCCTCCATCCGTTCCGGCGTCGCGAAACCCATGACCTCGATCGATCCGGCGACCGGCGAGCGCGCCGCCAGTTCTCGCGCTTGCGCCAGCGCGGGGCCGCCGCCGGCGAAGACCAGCCGCGCGCCGGGCGTGGCGGAGACAACCTTCGGCCAGATCGACACGAGGAGGTCGTGACCTTTGGGGAATAGGGGATCGATCCGGCCAAGCAGCAGCACGGTCGGCGGTCCGTCCGCGGGGCCGATCTTCTCGGGAAACGCGTCGCTCGTCGTTCCAAGATGACAGAGCCGGAGATTGCGCGCGCCCGCCAAGGCGCGCTCGGCCCGCGCCATCGTATAGGCGCTGTTGACCAGCACCAGATCGGCGCGACGGATCGCCGCCAGATGTTGCGGCCGCGCCTCGCCCCAGACTTCGATGCCATGAGCCCAAAGCGCATTGGGCCTGGAACGCCTGAGGGAAAAGGCCTGGGCGCGCGCCGTCCCAACAAAGTCGTGAACGATATGCGTGGCGCTGAGGGAAGCGCCCACGAAACCAGCGACGAAGCGCGGACGACTGTTGGCGAAGCCGCGCACCGGCGTGGCGTCGAAGGTGAAATCCCCTGCATCCTGACAGGCGAGCGCGCGGAGAGGGAAACGCTGCGCCAAAGACTTCGCCGTCATGCGCGCGACCTCGGCGATCCCGCCGCTGCCCTCGCTCATGAACTGGGTCGCCATCAGTAGATTCAGGCGTCGCTCGGATTGCACTTATTTAGCCGGTGTTTCGTGCGGCGCGGTGTTTTGCGCCGCGCCCAAGTGCCAGAAATTCGCCCCCGACGCCAATCGGACAGGAACCGCTCAAGCCACTGGGCGGGATCGAAAAGCGCTGTTGACACGCGTGGTTGGCGCTTCTACCCGAAGGGCCGGTGGAGGACGATCGGCTTGCGTCGTCCCTCAAATCTCGTCGCCGGCAATTCCTCTCAATCCTCCCGAACGCCGAAATCCTGTCGGGCGGCGGCTTGGAGTTGGCGGCGGGAATTGGCGGACTTGAGTTGCAAGCCGTCTCTTGCGTCTGGGCATTATGAGAAAAATCTCCGAATTGAAATTGGCCATCGTGGGGCTCGGCTATGTCGGCCTGCCCTTGGCGGTCGAGTTTTCAAAATATCGCCCGGTCGTCGGCTTCGACATTAACGAAAGCCGGATCGCCATGCTCCGACAGGGCCATGACCAGACGCGCGAGCTCAGCCGCGAAGAGCTTTCCGAAGCCCGGCAACTGAAATATTCGACCAATATCGACGATCTGGCCGGTTGCAACGTCTATATCGTTACTGTGCCGACGCCGGTCGACGACTATAAGCGCCCCGATCTCGGCGGTTTGATCAGCGCGTCGACGACGATCGGCAAGGTGCTGAAGCAGGGCGACATCGTCATCTACGAATCGACCGTCTATCCCGGCGCGACCGAGGAAGACTGCGTCCCGGTGCTGGAGAAGGTTTCCGGTCTTAAGTTCAATGTCGACTTCTTCGCCGGCTACAGCCCTGAGCGCATCAATCCCGGCGACAAGCAGCGCCGCGTGGCCAATATCGTGAAAATCACCTCCGGCTCGACCCCGGAAATCGCCGACCTCATCGACGAACTCTATCGCCAGATCGTCAAGGCCGGCACGCATAAGGCGGCGAGCATCAAGATCGCCGAAGCGGCCAAGGTCATCGAAAACACCCAGCGCGATCTGAACATCGCCATCGTCAATGAATTTGCTATGATCTTCAATAGCTTGGGGATAGACACGGAAGCTGTTCTGACAGCCGCCGGCACCAAGTGGAATTTCCTGCCGTTCCGTCCGGGACTGGTGGGCGGCCACTGCACCGGGGTCGATCCCTATTATCTCATCCAGAAGGCCCAGTCGGCCGGCTACTACCCCGAGATCACGCTGGCCGGCCGCCGGTTAAACGACAATATGGGTCGTCACGTCGCCAGCCAGATGGTCAAGGCGATGGTGAAGCACAGCATCCAGGTGGTCGGCGCGCGGGTTCTGGTGCTCGGCCTGACCTTCAAGGAGAACTGCCCCGACATTCGCAACACCCGCATCGTCGATTTCGTCCGCGAACTCGGCGATTTTAACGTGGTGGTCGATGTCTGCGACCCTTGGCCCGTGCCTGACGAGGTCCGGCGCGAATATGGGATCGAACTGGTCGCCGCCCCGGAAAAAGGCGCCTATGACGCGATCATCGTCGCGGTCGCCCATGACGAGTTCAAGGCGATGGGCGCGGCAGGCATCCACGCCTACGGCAAAACCCGCCATGTGGTGTACGACCTCAAATACGTCCTGCCGCCCGACCAGTCCGATCTTCGGCTTTAGGTCGCTGGGCGCCCTTGGCGGACATCCTTCGAAAAATTCATCAAGAATTTGAATTTCGATATTCTCCGAAACGGACCGCAATGGTAATGGCGTCTAGCCTTTATTGCTGGCGCGAATAGGGA
>SSMV01000162.1 GCA_004799435.1 Bradyrhizobium sp. | reverse complement strand
GGTCTGACGTTCGACTTCGATCCCGAATTGCCTGAGACGCTCGACCAGCAGCTTCTCATGCTCGTCCTGCGGAAAAATCATCATGAAGGAATAGGGCGTCAGGCCCGCGCCGATGTTTTCGAAATTGACATGGGCCCTTCGCTGGCCTCGAGACCACATATTGATCGCCGGCACCTTGTGGCCGCGTGCGATCACGGCGCTGTCGAGCCCGAGCTGGCGATAGAGTTCGAGCGTGCGCGCCTGAACCGCCAGCGCGCGCGAGGTGAGACCAGGCGCATCATTCTTGTCGATGATGCGAAAGCGTACGCCGAGCGCCGCCAGCCACAGGGCTAGCGCCAGGCCGGTTGGGCCCGCGCCGACAATCAGCACATCCGTGTCACCCATGTGGCTCCCCCAGTTTGCGCCGGATTGCCGGGCGCATCTTACTTCGGCGTTTAACGCGGTCCGGTCATCGTCTCTGGCCGGACAAGCCTGTCGAAGGTCGCGGCGTCGACGCCGGCCTTCAGCGCCTCTTCGCGCAGCGTCGAGCCATTGGCGTGCGCCGCCTTGGCGATGGCTGCGGCGCGATCATAGCCGATCGCCGGCGTCAGGGCGGTCGCCAGCATCAGCGAGCGCTGCAGGAGTTCGTCGATGCGGGCGCGGTCGGGCTCGATTCCGATAACGCAACGGCGGGTGAAACTGTCGACCGCGTCGGCGAGAAGCCCGATCGATTGCAATGTGGCGTTGACGATCAGCGGCTTCATCGCATTGAGCTCGAGATGGCCTTGGCTGTCGGCGAAGGCGACAATCGAACCATTGCCGATCGTCTGCACGCAGACCATACAGAGCGCCTCGACCTGGGTCGGATTGACCTTACCCGGCATGATCGACGAGCCAGGCTCGTTCTCCGGCAGGCGCAATTCGGCGAGACCGCTGCGCGGACCGGACGCCAACAGACGAATGTCGGAAGCGATCTTGAAAAGCCCAGCGGCCAGGCTGGTCAGCGCGCCATGGAGGAAGACCATTGCGTCATGGGCGGCGATCGCTTCGAATTTATTGGCGGCGGAGACGAAGGGCAGACCAGTGAGCGTCGCGACGCGCGCCGCGAAAACCTCGGCGAATTTCGGATGGGTGTTGATCCCCGTGCCGACCGCCGTTGCGCCCTGCGCCAGCGCGAATAGCCCCGGCGTCGCGGCGGCGATACGCGCCGCGCCAAGCTCCACTTGCGCTGCCCAGCCGGAGAATTCCTGATCCAGGCCGATTGGCGTCGCATCCTGCAAATGCGTGCGGCCGATTTTGACGATGCCGGCAAATGCGGCGCTCTTCGCCTTCAGCGCCTCGGCGAGCCGCTTCAACGCCGGCGCGAGTACGTTGTTGAGCGCCAGGGCCGTGGCGATATGCATGGCGCTCGGGAAGGAATCGTTCGATGACTGGCCGAGATTGACGTGATCATTGGGATGGACGGGCGTCTTCGCGCCACGCCGACCGCCGAGCCTTTCGTTGGCGAGATTGGCGATCACCTCGTTGACGTTCATATTGGTTTGGGTTCCCGAGCCGGTCTGCCAGACTTTCAGCGGGAACTCCTCGTCATGCGCGCCCGCCGCGACCTGCGCCGCCGCCTGCTCGATGGCCGGCGCAAGCTTTGGCGGCAATAGGCCGAGTTCCGCGTTGGTCGCCGCCGCCGCCCGCTTGACCAGCCCGAGCGCGTGAATGACGGCGCGCGGCATCCGTTCTTCGCCAATCGGAAAATTTTCGAGCGAGCGCTGCGTTTGCGCACCCCATAATCGCTCCGCAGGCACATCGATCGCGCCGAAGCTGTCGGATTCCTGACGGGTCGCTGACATGAATCGTCTCCCGGCCGTATGCGCCAGCATAGTATTTTCTCAGGCCCGCGTCGGCAAAGCGATAAGGGAACCTTTTGCAGCGATGCGCGTTACGCTTGCTGCGGCGCAGGGGTGGCGCGCCAGACAATCGCCACAAACGGAGGCGCTTTTGAGCGGTCATGAAGAGGGGGCCCAATCGTGAGCTCGCACTTTCCAAAATTGGCCGCCGAAGCTCTGGATTTACAAAACACAGCGCTTTTCCTCGATGTCGACGGCACCCTGCTCGACATTGCAGCGACTCCTGAAAGCGTTGTGGTTCCCGACGGTCTCGCCGAGACCATCGGCCGCCTCGAACAGGCGCTCGGCGGCGCGCTGGCGATTGTGACGGGGCGGGAACTCGCTGATCTCGACCGCCTCTTCTTTCCGCTACGCACGCGCGCAGCCGGCGTGCATGGCGCGGAAATGCGCTATGACCCAACCCGGCCGGCAAGCGCCGCTCCTGACAGCGCCAAGCTGAGCGCCGATCTGTGGCGCGAATTTGTCAGTCTGGCGGGCGCCTTCCCCGGCGTCGCGATGGAGGACAAGTTCTATTCCTTCACCGCCCATTATCGCGCCGCGCCGGAGGCCGCGCCGGCGTTGCGCGCGGCGCTGCTGCGTTTGGTCGAAGCCCATCGCGATCTCGACCTTCAATTGCTCGACGGACGTTGCGCTTTCGAAATCAAGCCGAGCAGCTTCGACAAGGGCGAAGCGGTCCGGCGCTTTCTCGAACGGCCGCCTTTCGTCGGGCGACGACCGATTTTCATCGGCGACGACGTCAGCGACGAATATGGCTTTCGCTATGTCTCCGGCCAGAGCGGCGTCGCCTTCGCCGTCGGCGCGCCGCGCAAGGACGCCGACGACGTCTTTGCCGACCCGGCGACGGTGCGCCGGTGGCTTGAGCGCCTCGCTGAGCCGGCCGCCGCATGAATGCGTCCGCTTCGATCGCCGCCAATATGGATTTCGCGCTGATTGGCAATTGCCAGACGGCTGCGCTGGTGGACCGGCGCGCCCGCATCGTCTGGTGGTGCTTTCCCCGCTTCGATTCCGATCCGGTGTTCTCGCGCCTGCTGGCGGGGGACGAGGAAAAGGGATTTTGCGAGGTGGCGCTGTCCGACCTCGTCGAGGTCAAGACGCAATATCTGCGCAACACCGCGGTCGTCGAGACCGTGCTGACCGATTCGCGAGGCGGGTCCGTCAGAGTGACGGATTTCGCGCCGCGCTTTGACCTCTTTGGCCGCATCTATCGCGCGCCGCAGATCGTGCGGCGAATCGAGCCGATCGCCGGGCTGCCGCGCATCACGATCCGGGTGCGGCCGACTTGCAATTACGGCCAGCCGATCGACGCGGTGAGCGTCGGTTCGCATCATTTGCGCTACGTCGGCGGGAGCAACGTAATGCGCCTGACCACCGACGCGCCGCTGTCCTATATCGTCGCCGAGACCGTCTTCCCGCTCAATCGCACGCTCAATCTGGTCTTCGGTCAGGACGATCCGCTGCGCAGCATGATCGACGACCAGTGCCGCGAATTTCTTGAGCGCACCTGCGATCACTGGCGCGAGTGGGTCCGTCATCTCAACGTGCCATTCGAGTGGCAGTCGGCGGTCGTGCGCGCGGCGATCACCCTGCGCCTATGCGCCTACGAGGACACTGGCGGCATCGTCGCCGCCCATACGACCTCGATCCCCGAGGCGCCCGGCTCGTCGCGCAATTGGGACTATCGCTATTGCTGGTTGCGCGACGCCTATTTCGTCGTTCAGGCGCTCAACCGGCTCGGCGCCACGCAGATGATGGAATCCTACATCGAATATTTCACCACCATCGCGACCCGCGACTCCGCGGCGCTGCAGCCGGTGCATGGGGTTGTGCCTTTCGCCGCGCTCGATGAGACCACGACTCCGAACCTGAAAGGCTTTCTCGGTCAGGGGCCGGTGCGGATCGGCAATCAGGCGGTGGAACAGATTCAGCATGACGTCTACGGCAGCGTCGTGTTGGGCGCGGCGCAGATGTTCATCGACGAAAGGCTGGTGCGCATGGGCGACGCCGCTCTGTTCGCCGAGCTCGAAGCGGTCGGCGAGAAAGCCTGGAAATTCGCCTTTGAGCCAGACGCCGGCATCTGGGAATATCGCGGGCGCGCCCGCGTCCATACCTATTCCGTCGCCCTGTGCTGGGCCGCCTGCGACCGGCTCGCCCGCATCGCCCAGCGTCTTGGCATCGCCGACCGGGCGGGCGAGTGGACGACCCGCGCACAGACGATTCGCAACCGTCTGCTGCACGAGGCGTGGGACGAGCAGCGCGGCGCGCTGACCGGCGCGGTCGGCTGGCCCGATCTCGACGCCAGCGTGTTGCTCTTCGCCGAGCTTGGCCTGTTGTCTTCGGACGATCCGCGCTTTCGCAGCGCCTGCGAGGCGATCGGGCGCGAACTGCTGCGCAACGGACGGATCATGCGCTACGCGGCGGCCGACGATTTCGGTCTGCCGGAAACTGCCTTTCTCGCCTGCAGCTTCTGGTACATCGACGCGCTGGCGCAGCTCGGTCGCCGTGACGAGGCGCGCGAAATGTTCGAGGACCTGCTCGCCCGCCGCAATCACTTCGGTCTGCTGTCCGAGGACATTCATCCCGAGACCGGCGAACTCTGGGGGAATTTTCCCCAAACCTATTCGATGGCGGGGATCATCAATACGGCGACCAAACTATCGTCGAGTTGGGAGGAGGCCTGGCGATGCGTCTGATCATCGTTTCCAATCGCGTCGCGTTGCCCGACGCGCGCAAGACCTTCGCCGGCGGATTGACGGTCGCCGTCAAGGCGGCCCTGCGCGATCGCGCCGGCGTGTGGTTCGGCTGGAGCGGCGAGATCAGCGAACATCCGACCGCGACGCCGCGTTATTTGGAACGCGGCCGGGTCGGCTACGCCGTTATCGATCTCTCCGAAGCCGACTATCAGGAATATTACAACGGCTTCGCCAATCGCGCGCTCTGGCCGGTGCTGCACTACCGTGTCGATTTGCAGGAATATTCGCGCGCCGATCAAAGCGGCTATATGCGCGTCAACAGTCATTTCGCCGACCAGCTCGACAAGATCATCGAAGAGGACGACGTCGTCTGGGTTCACGACTATCATCTGATGCCGCTGGCGCGCGAATTGCGCGCGCGCGGGCGAACCAATCCGATCGGCTTCTTTCTCCACATCCCCTGTGCGCCGCCCGACATTCTCCAGACGCTGCCCAATCACGAAGAGATTCTCGGCAGCCTTGTTCATTACGATCTGGTCGGCTTTCAGACGGAAAACGACCGCGACAATTTCGGCCGCTATCTCATACTTCAGGGCGCGCGTCAGGGACGCGGCGAGACCTATGCGCTCGACGGTCGCCAAACCCGGCTTGGCGCTTTTCCGGTCGGCATCGAGACCGCGGTCTATGCGCGCGTCGCCCGCAACGCGGCGCGCTCGCGCTTCGTGCGCGAGATCGTCGACAGCCTCAACGGCCAGAAGCTGGTGTTTGGCGTCGACCGGCTCGACTATTCCAAGGGCATTCTCCATCGTCTCAACGCCTTCGACCGATTTCTCGAACTCAACCCGGATTGGCGCCAACGCGTGACCTTTCTGCAGGTGACGCCGAAGAGCCGCGAGGAAATTCACGAATATGCGGCTATCGGCGACGAGGTCTCGACGCTGATCGGCAAGATCAACGGACGCTTCGGCGAGGCGGCCTGGACGCCGGTGCGCTACGTCAATCGTTCCTATTCGCGCACGGCGCTGGCCGGCGTCTATCGCGCCGCCGACGTCGCGCTGGTGACGCCGCTGCGCGACGGGATGAATCTCGTCGCCAAGGAATTCGTCGCGGCGCAGGACCCTGAGGATCCCGGCGTGTTGATCCTGTCGCAATTCGCGGGCGCGGCGGCCGAACTCGACGGCGCGTTGATTATCAATCCGCATGAGGTCGAGGCGGTGGCGGCGGCGATCAAGCAGGCGCTCGAAATGCCGCGCGACGAGCGGCGCGAGCGCCATGCGCCGATGCTGGCCCATCTCATGGATCACGACGTCGAGAACTGGTCAGACAGTTTCCTCTCGGCGCTCGGCGAAACAAGACAGCGGCCGGGCCTGATGGAAGGCCTGCGCGCCATGTTCGGCGTCTCGGCCTAAAAACGTCCCGGCCAAGCGCCAAGTCTAGCGCTCGACGAGCTTCGTCTCACGCGTCTCCTTGATCGTGAGCAGGCTCAGGAAGCTGACCACCGCCGCGGCGACAATATAGTATCCGACCCAGGCGAGGCCGCCCTGATCGAGCAGCAATTGCGCGATGGTCGGCGCGAGCGAAGCGCCGAGAATGCCGCCGAGATTATAGGCGCTTGAGGCGCCGGTGTAGCGCACGCGGGCCGGGAAAAGCTCGGGCAGCAAAGCGCCAAGCGAGGCGAAGGTCAGCCCCATCGCGCCAAGCGCCACGGACAGGAAGGCGAGCACGCCCCAGGTTCCGGCGCTCATCAGCGCCGGCATCGCCAGCCCGACCGCCGCGGCGATCGCGCTTGCGCCAAGCAGCACCGGCCGGCGGCCGATGCGGTCGGCGAGCGCCGCCGAGAGCGGGGTCGCCGCCGCCATGAACAGCACAGCGATGCATAGCAGGGCGAGAAAATCGGTGCGCGCGATATGGAGCGTGCCGACGCCGTAGCTGAGCGCGAAGACTGTCGAAACATAGAACAGCGCGTAACAGACGACGATCGCCAGCGAACCCTGGATCAGCGGGCGCCAATGGTCGCGAATGGTCTCCAGCAGCGGGACTTCGGCGCGCTGGCGGCTGGCGAGAAGCGCGCGAAAAGCCGGCGTCTCGGCGAGCGACACGCGCACATAGAGGCCGACCGCCACCAGCGCGGCGCTGAGCAGGAAGGGGATGCGCCACGCCCAGGCGATGAAGCTTTGTTCGCCGAGGCCGAGGATGAGCAGCAGGAACAGGCCATTGGCCATCAGAAAGCCGATCGGCGGCCCGAGCTGCGGGAACATGCCGAACCAGGCGCGCCGGCCGTCGGGCGCATTCTCGGTGGCGAGCAACGCCGCCCCGCCCCATTCGCCGCCGAGGCCGACGCCCTGGCCGAAGCGCAACAGGCATAAGAGCCAGGGCGCGAGCGCCCCCGCCGTCGCATAGCCCGGCAGCAGGCCGATCAGCGTCGTTGTCAGGCCCATGGTCAGCATTGTCGCCACCAGCGTCGCCTTGCGTCCGATCCGGTCGCCGAAATGCCCAAACAGGAAAGCGCCGACCGGGCGGGCGAGAAAGGCGATGCCGAAAGTGAGAAAGGCGTTGAGCGCCTGCGCCTGCGGCGCCGATTTGGGAAAGAATGTCTGGCCGATCACCAGCGCGGCGGCGGTGCCATAGATATAAAAATCATAAAATTCGATCGCCGAGCCTGATCGGCACGGCGATC
>SSMV01000161.1 GCA_004799435.1 Bradyrhizobium sp. | reverse complement strand
CCCTGGCATTTCCATCGCGAACGCAAGGGCGCGGTTCTGAAATGGGTCGATGTCGAGGACGACGGCAGTTTTTCGCTTGCAGCCTTCGAGCGCGCGCTGACGCCCCGCACCAAGATCGTCGCGATCACGCAGATGTCGAATGTGCTCGGCACGACGACGCCGATCAAGGAGATCGTTCGGATCGCCCATGCGCATGGCGTGCCGGTGCTGGTCGACGGCTCGCAAGGCGCGGTGCATCTCGACGTCGACGTGCGCGATCTCGATGTCGACTTCTATGTGCTGACCGGCCACAAGCTCTATGGCCCGACGGGCATCGGCGCGCTCTATGGCAAAAAGGCGCTGCTCGAATCCCTGCCGCCGTTCAATGGCGGCGGCGAAATGATCGAGACCGTCACGCGCGACACGGTGACCTATAATCAGCCGCCGCATCGTTTCGAGGCCGGCACGCCGCCGATCGTTCAGGCGATCGGCCTCGGCGCGGCGCTGGACTATGTCGAGACAATCGGGCGCGCTCGCATCCGCGCGCATGAGGCGGAGCTTTGCGCCTATGCGCATGAGCGGCTCGGCGCGATTAATTCGCTGCGCATTATCGGCCGGGCGCCGGGCAAAGGGCCGATCGTCTCGTTCAACATCGAGGGCGCGCATGCGCATGACGTCGCGACGCTGATCGATCATTCCGGCGTGGCGGTGCGGGCGGGCACCCATTGCGCAATGCCGCTGCTGCAGCGCTTCGGCGTGACTTCAACCTGCCGCGCGTCATTCGCGCTTTACAACACCCATTCCGAGGTCGATGCGCTCGCCGATGCGCTCGATCGCGCCAAAAAACTCTTCGTCTGAGGAGACGCGAAGATGTCAGACGCCCCAGTCGATGCGACTCCCGGTGAGCAACGCCTCACGATGTCGAATCCACCTTCCTCCATGTCGCAGGAGGAGCTCGACGCGCTGACCGCGGAGATCGTCAAGGCGCTGAAGAGCGTGTATGACCCGGAAATTCCAGCCGACATCTACGAGCTCGGCTTGATCTACAATGTCGAGATCGACGACGCGCGCGCGGTGACGATCGACATGACCTTGACCGCGCCGGCTTGCCCCGTGGCCGGCGAAATGCCGGGCTGGGTCGAGAACGCGGTGGGCGCAGTGCCTGGCGTTTCGGGCGCCAAGGTCAATATGGTGTTCGACCCGCCATGGGATCAGAGCCGCATGTCGGACGAGGCGCGAGTCGCGCTCGACATGTGGTGACAGCAGCGGTCGTCAATGGCGCTGCTTAGCCTATGAGGCGCGCCGGGGCGGCTCAATTTCTACTTTCAAAACGCCCCGCGCCAGCCTGACGCGCGCCCCTGCGACATTGCGGCTGAAAGGCGCGCCCTCGGCGACCGCGCGGGCCAGCGCCTGCGTCATCGCCTCGATCTTCTCCAGGCCAATTCGGCTGGCGTCCTTGCCACCGACCCGGGCGATTGCCGCCGTCAGCAGCCGCTGCACGATCTCGATCGGCTCCTGAAACAGTGTCTGCGCGTCGCAGTTCCCCTCGGTCGTGAGATGCAGGCGCGCCTCGCCCGCTTCGGTCTGGCGGATCAGCGCGTCCTCGACCTGGCGGGCGCGCCGCGCCAGCCGCGCCAGCGACGCGGCGTCCAATCCTTCCTCCGCCAGACGATCGACGAGCGGGCGCAGCCGGGTGCGTGCGAAGCGCGGATCGTGGTTGGAGGCGTCGCGCGCATAATCGAGGCCGTTCGCTTCGCAATAGGCGACAAGGTCGCGCTTGCCGACGCCGAGCAGGGGACGCAGCAGCGCCAACCCGCCGAGGTCAGAGTTTTCCGCCATCGCCTTGAGACCGCCGACGCCGGAGCCGCGCAACAGGCGAAACAGTGCGGTCTCGGCCTGATCGTCGAGATGATGGGCGGTGACAATCGCTTCGGCGCCGATTTCGCGCGCGCATTGCGCCAGCAGTCTGTAGCGCGCCTCGCGCGCCAGCTCCTGCAAACGCGCCTGCGGCTTCGGGCCGTTCCAGACAAGGATGCGATGGGGCACACCCAACTGGCGGCAGAGCGCGCCGACCGCCTCGGCCTCGCCGGCGCTTTCGGCGCGCAAGCCGTGATCGACGGTCGCCGCGGCGATGTTTGGCGGCGCTTTGGCCCGCTGCGCCCATTTGGCGGCCATCGCCAGCAACGCGGTGGAATCGGGGCCGCCGGAGACGGCGATAAGAACGGCGCGCAGGCCTTGCAGCGGCGCGAGCAGGGCGTCGATTTCGGCTTCGTCGAGCGGCGGCTTGCGCCTCAACAATGGTCTTTCTGCATCTCGCGCTCAGCCGATTTCTTCACCGCCGGCGCCGCGGTCGGATAGCGCTTGCCGACTTCCGCCAGTGTCGCGCAGGCCTGCTCATTGCTGCCGAGCGCCGCAAGCGACTGGCCGAGCCGCAGCATGCCCTCGGGCGCCCGCGTCGATTTGGCGTAATCGGTGGAGAGCTTGAGATATTGCTCGGCCGCTTCGCGCGGGCGCGACCGCTGAAAATAGGTCTCGCCGAGATAGAAGATCGCGTCCGGCACCAGTTTATGCGAGGCGTTGACGATGATGAACTGCTTCAACTGCTCTTCGGCCTTCGCATAGTCGCCGGCGCGATAGGCGTCGACCGCCGCGGCGAACTGTTGGTTCGGCCCGTCGGTGAAGTCGATTCCCGTGCCCGTGACGGCGCGCGGCGCGGGCCCGTTCGCAGGCGGATTGTCGGCGATGAGCGGCCCGGCGGGAAGCACACCGGCCGGCGCTGCGGGCGCTCCCGGCGGCGGCGCTCCAACGGGCCTTCCTGAAATGTCGAGCGGCGGCCCGGCCGGCGACAGCGGCGCGCTGGCGGCGGTCGTCCCCAGCACCCGCGGCGAGCCCGGCGCATTGGGATCGGCATTGGGGTCGAAAGCGTCGCTGCGCTTGAGGGGCTTGCCGGGTTGTCCGGGCTCGACGGGCGCAACGCCCGGGGCTGGCGGAGCGCCGGCGGCGACCGCAGGCGGCGCGACGCCGCCGAGGCGCAATTCGACATCCTGCTGAAAGCGCTTCAGCGCGTCTTCAAGCTGCTTCTGCCGATTCTCAAGCTCTTCGATCCGGCCATTGGCCTGGCGCAAATCGTTTTCGAGCCGATCGAGTCGGACCGCCATTCCGCCCGGATCATTGGGATCGCCTGAGTCTGGCCCGACGCCGGGGATCACCGCCGGCGGCAGCACCTGCGCCACCTGAACGGGCTGATTTCGGTCGAGGGCGTATGCGCCACCCGCGCCAAGACCGCCGGCGCAGATGAGAATGGCGCTGGCTTGGAGAAGGCGAGAAAACGGCGTCACAGCGCAAAACCTCGATCATGGCCAGCGGCGGGGGCCGCATTGGCGCCCGCCGCTTGCGATAGCATAGCGGGCAGGCGGCCAAAAGTGAGGCGAGGGATTGGCCCTCGCGCGGCGCGTCGTCGTCAGCTGCCTGGGGCGCCGGCGAGCACGGTGACGGCGCGGCGGTTCTGCGACCAGCAGGAAATGTCGTTGCAGACCGCGACCGGCCGCTCCTTGCCATAGCTGATGGTCTTCATGCGCGCCGCGGCGACGCCCTTGGCGATCAGATAATTCTTGGTCGCTTCGGCGCGGCGGGCGCCGAGGGCGAAATTATATTCGCGGGTTCCGCGCTCGTCGGCGTGGCCCTCGACGGTGAAGGTGTAGCGCGAATATTGGTTCAGCCAGGCGGCCTGCTTGTCGAGCGTCGCCTGATCGGCGGCGTTGAGCTCGGTCGAGTCGGAATCGAAGAACACGCGATCGCCGACGCTGGAGGCGAATTCCTGGATGCTGCCGGGGCCGGCGCCCGGCGCGGCGCCGTTGAGGACGTCGTCTGTGCCGTTCTTGGCGCAACCGCCGAGGGCGAGACCGAGGGCAACCACCGCCGCCGTCAGGCTCACGCGCGAAAAGGACGCTGCAGACATTGAGAACTCCAAATCCTGATGGCGGTTGTGCGCCGCTTTCGCCCGACCCATAGGTTTCAGCATATTAAGGGAAGGTTAGATCAACCTTACCGATCTCTTGCCGCAGCGCTTCGGCAGCCCGGAAACGCCGGCGAGGGTAAACCAATGCTTAATGGCGGGAATGGGGCGAGCCGCGCGTTCTCAACGCCGCAAAAGCGGGCGCCTCGAACGAATCCCGCAATGATTTTTGACGCTTGAGATTTCCACAGCGAGAACCTCGGTTTCGGCGCAGGCGTGACGATCAGCCGGATCGGCCGCGGGGCGTCTTAGGTCCGCTTGCGGCGCGGCGATCGCTTTGGCTCGCTGAGCCAGAGCGGCGCTGACGAGCGAACGCTGGCGGCGAATTTCGCGATGGCCTCGCGTCGCGTGGTGTCGCGCCGGAACGCCAGCGCGACCTGTCGCGGTCTGGCGCCGGCCGAGAGCGGCACGGCCGCGAGCCGCGCCCCGCCGCGACCGTCGAGTGCGAGGCGGGGGGCGAGCGTCACGCCATAGCCGGCGGCGGCGAGATGCAGCAGCGTCTCGAGGCTGGTGGCGCTGATGTCGGAACCGGCCAGCCGTGCTCCGGCGCCGCGTCCGCAAAGCGCGATCGCCTGATCGCGCAGGCAATGGCCGTCCGCCAGCAACAACAAGGTCTGCGGATCGATCTCGCGCGGGGCGACCGACGCGCGGCCGGCGAGCGGATGGTCGGGCGCGACCACAAGCAGGAAGGGCTCTTCATAGAGTGCGATGCAATCGAGCTTGCGGTCGCCGGGATCGGTGGCGATCAGGGCCGCGTCGATCTTGCGCTCAAGCGTCAGCGCGAGCAGGCGGTCGGTGAGATCCTCAACCACCGTGACCGGCGCCTGCGGCAGGTCGCGGATGACGGCTGGCAGCGCATAGGGCAGCAGATAGGGGCCGATGGTCGGGATGACGCCGATGCGCAACGGTCCGGCCATCGGGTCGCGCGCGCCGCGCGCCGCCGCCGCGACATCGGCGATCGCCGCGACCGCGCGCCGGGCCTGTTCGACAATCGGCGCCGCGCGCGCCGCGACGCTGACCGAGCGGCCTTCGCGTTCGAAAATCCGAACCCCGAGCTCGGCCTCGAGCTTGAGAATCTGACCGCTCAGTGTCGGCTGACTGACGTTGCAGGCGAGCGCGGCGCGGCCGAAATGGCCGTGATCGGCGACGGCGACGACATAGGCGAGATCGCGCAGGTTCATCGCCCAGTTTTATAATAGGCAGAACCGATTGCAAATCTGATCACAATCGATTGGACCGATGGAGACGCCGGGGCTATCGCTTGTGCAGGACGGAAGCGACGCGAAGGCGACGCGCGGCGCCAGTAGCGGAAAAGAGCGGAGCGATCATGACGAGCGAAGGCAAGTGCCCTTTCCCCGGCAAGTCCGGCAAGCCGGCGAACCGCGACTGGTGGCCCGACCGGCTAAGCCTTGAGGGGCTCCACGCCAATTCCCCCCTGTCCAATCCGCTTGGGCCAGCCTTCGACTACGCCAAGGAATTCAAGGCGCTCGATCTCAACGCCGTCATCAAGGACCTGCACGCGCTGATGACCGATTCGCAGGACTGGTGGCCGGCCGATTTCGGTCACTACGGCGGCTTGTTCGTCCGCATGGCCTGGCATAGCGCCGGCACCTATCGCATCACCGACGGACGCGGCGGCGCCGGCGCGGGGCAGCAGCGTTTCGCGCCGCTCAATTCATGGCCGGACAATGCCAATCTCGACAAGGCGCGCCGCCTGCTGTGGCCGATCAAGCAGAAATACGGCCAGAAGATTTCCTGGGCCGATCTGATGATCCTTGCCGGCAACGTCGCGCTCGAATCCATGGGCTTTAAAACCTTCGGCTTTGGCGGCGGCCGCGCTGACGTCTGGGAGCCCGAGGAGCTTTATTGGGGGCCGGAAGGGACATGGCTGGGCGACGAGCGCTACAGCGGCGAGCGTCAACTCGCCGAGCCGCTCGGCGCCGTTCAGATGGGTCTGATCTACGTCAATCCGGAAGGGCCGAACGGCAAGCCCGATCCGATCGCCGCCGCTCACGACA
>SSMV01000160.1 GCA_004799435.1 Bradyrhizobium sp. | reverse complement strand
CGCCGAACCCGCGTCTTCGCCGTACGCCGGACGCGCCTCAGCGTGAGCCGGCGTCAGGGCGCTATCGGTCATTCGCAGATCTTTCTTTAATCGGCATGTCCCTCTTCAAGCCGCGCGAGGCGCGCCCCGCCAATAAAGCGGGCGTCGCCGCCTCGCAAGCCGCCGTCAGGGGCCTGCTTGACGACATGGCCGCCGCGGGTGCTAGTTCGCCGCCTTTGCTTCTTTCCGTTGAGGACCGCCGCATGCGCGCAATGAATGCCTTCGCTTTTGCCCTCGGCGCAGCCTCGCTCACTGTGGCGACGCTTGGCGTCGCGGGCGCCCAGGCCGAGCCGAAGGACAGCGTGACGATCGGCATGACGCTGGAGCCGACCAGCCTCGATCCGACGATCGCCGCCGCGGCGGCGATCGGCGAGATCACCCATGACAATATTTACGAGGGCCTGACCAAGATCGAAGCGGATTTCTCGCTCTCGCCTCAGCTTGCCGAAAAATGGACCTTCTCGCCCGACCTCAAGAGCCTGACCTTCGCGCTGCGCCATGGCGTCGTTTTTCAGGACGGCGAGCCCTTCACCTCGCAAGATGTGAAGTTCTCCTTCGAGCGCGCCGCCGCCGCGGACTCGACCAATAAGGAGAAGGCGTTTTTCGCCACCATCGATTCCATCGACGCGAGCGACCCCTATGCAGTGACGCTGACCTTCAAGGCGCCGAGCTTCCAGGCGCTCTATCATCTCGGCCTCAACACCGCGGTCATTGTCGACCCGAAGAGCGCCGCGACCAATGCCACCAATCCCATCGGCACCGGCCCCTATAAGTTCGTTTCCTGGAACAAGGGCGCTTCGGCGACGCTGGAAAAATGGGACGGCTATCGCGACGCCGCCAAGATCGCCATCAAGCGCGTCACGTTCCGCTTCATCAGCGATCCGTCGGCCGCCATGGCCGCCATGCTGGCGGGCGACATCGACGCCTTCCCGCGCTTTCCCGGCGTGCAGAACATCGCCCAGTTCCAGAGCGATCCGCGATTTCAGGTGCTGCTTGGCGGCAGCGAGGGCAAGACGATTCTCTCCATCAATAACAAGCGCAAGCCGCTCGACGATCCGCGTGTGCGTCAAGCGCTCGCCTATGCGATCGACCGCAAGGCGATCATCGACGGCGCCGAGAACGGCCTCGCCCAGCCGATTGGCAGCCATCTGACGCCCAACGATCCCGGCTATGTCGATCTGACCGGCGAATATCCGCATGACCCGGAAAAGGCCAAGGCGCTGCTCAAGGAAGCCGGCGTGACGACGCCCTTGCAACTGACGCTGACGCTGCCCCCGCCCCCCGACTACGCGCGTAAAGGCGGCGAGATCATCGCCGCTGAGCTCGCCGAGATCGGCGTCGAGGCGAAGATCGAGAATGTCGAATGGGCGCAGTGGCTCGCCAATGTCTTCAAGGGCAAGAATTTCGACCTGACCATCGTCAGTCATGTCGAGCCGCTCGACATCGGCGTCTACGCCAACCCCGACTATTATTTCCAATATGACAGCCAGGCCTTCCGCGACATTTTCGCCCGCCTCCAGGCGGCGCCCGACCTTGAAGCCTTCAAGGCGGCGATCGGCGACGCGCAGCGCCAGATCGCCAAGGACAGCGTCAATGTCTTCCTGTTCCAATATCCCAATGTGACCGTCGCCGACGCGCATCTGCAGGGTCTGTGGAGAAACGCGCCGGTCTTCGTCAACGATGTCGCCGGCCTGTCGTGGAAATGACGCGGGGCTGATCTCACGTCAGCCAAGCGGAGGAACCCGCCCCCTTCATGCAGCCTTACGAGATGAGCGCCGGCGGCTTGCTCGCCGCCTATCGTTCGGGCGAGCTTTCACCGATCGAGGCGATGGAAAGCGTGCTGGAGCGCGCGGCGCGTTTCGAGCCGCATATTCGCGCGACCTATCTGCTGGCGCCGGAGCGCGCGCTTGCGGAAGCGAAGGCCTCGGAAGCGCGCTGGCGGCGCGGCGCGCCGCTCGGCCCGCTCGACGGCGTGCCGGCGACGGTGAAAGACAATATCGCCACCAAAGGCGACCCGACGCCGCTCGGCACGGCGACATGCCTGCTGACCCCCGCGCCGGCCGACGCGCCGCCCGCCGCGCGGCTGCGCGAAGCCGGCGCCATTCTCTTCGCCAAGACGACGATGCCCGATTACGGCATGCTGTCCTCGGGACTGTCGAGCTTTCATCCGCTGACACGCAATCCCTGGCGGCTCGACCGCAACCCCGGCGGCTCCTCGGCGGGCGCCGCGGCGGCGGCCGCCGCGGGCTATGGCCCGCTGCATGTCGGCACCGACATCGGCGGCTCGGTGCGGCTGCCAGCCGCCTGGTGCGGTCTCTTCGGCCTCAAGCCGAGCGGCGGGCGCGTCCCGATTGACCCGACCTATTATGGCCGCGTCGCCGGCCCGCTGACGCGCAGCGTCGAAGAT
The DNA here is from genome assembly GCA_004799435.1 of Bradyrhizobium sp. Taxonomy (GTDB): domain Bacteria; phylum Pseudomonadota; class Alphaproteobacteria; order Rhizobiales; family Beijerinckiaceae; genus Roseiarcus. The sequence continues at coordinate 245 of SSMV01000160.1, read as the reverse complement.
GCGGCGCTGATGATGGCGACGCTGTCGCTGCCCGATCCGCGCGATTACGAAAGCCTGCCGCCCGAGCGGCTCAACTGGGAAATCGCGCCGGCCGAACTGAAGGGCCTAAGGATCGGACTGCTGCTGGAAGCCGGCTGCGGCGACAAGGCTCGCCCCGAAGTGCGCTTGAGCGTCGAACGCGCGGCGCGCGATTTCGCCGCCGCCGGCGCGATCGTCGAACCGCTCGCGCCTTTTCTGACCCAGGA
>SSMV01000016.1 GCA_004799435.1 Bradyrhizobium sp. | reverse complement strand
TCTTCGCCGATATCGGTGTCGTTCCCGACGAAGTCGACGCCGGCGAACAATTGCGACTCGGCGCGGGAGCCGAGGCCGGCGCGCGCTGGGCGCTTTCGCCGACGCTGGCGCTAAATGCAAGAACGATCCTTTCCGCCGAACATTTCGACGACGTCGACGCGACGGTCCTCAATCCTTCGGCGAGGGCGCTCCTGTCGATGGACTCGTTGGGCGTCGCGCTTGGACCCACCTATGACGGCGCAATATGGACCGCGTTGGGAAGCACGGGTGGCCACCCCGACACCAATTTTTTCGGCGGCGAAGGATTGCTTCAACCCTTCAAATCCTCCGACAACGCTTTTCTCAGCGGCATTATCGTCGACGGCAAAGCCGAACACACCGTCGGCCTGACGACATTCCCGACGGGCGTGACGAGGTCGGGGGCCGACTACTCGGCGACGGTCTCGTTTAATTTCCACTATTGAGCGCGACTCGGCCTCGCAATGGTGACGCCGCAAAAGGCCGCCAGAGCGAAATCCAGACTCGAAAGACGCGCGGCTTACTTTCGCGTCTGCAGGGCGTTCACATAGCCGCCGATGCAGCGCCCCTGATTCAGCCCGAGCTCCAGCGCGGCGCGGAAATGAATGCCGCCGTACATTCTCGAGATGGCCGCTTCCTGGGCCGCCGCCCAGAAACTGGGAAACTCGCGCGGGGCGAGACCGTCGAACTGATCGGTGACGTCGCGGAAGGCGAAATTTTCGCCGAACAGATTGGTCAGCACGACCGCCGCCGCCCCCGATTGCGTGCTGTGACCGCTGGGATATTCGGGAAAAGGCGGCGTGAATAAAAGCGGTTCGAACTTCGAATCGATGACGTTGCGGATATAGTTGAGGTAGGTGACGGGCCGCACCAGATCATATTGATACTTGGCCTGCCAGCATCCGACGAACGCGTCCGAGAGGGCGATCCCGACACGCGCCAGCACTTCGACGCTCCGCGCGAGCCCGACGTCGTCGCGCTCGAGGATTTGCAGCGAAATCGAGATCCAGTGCCCAGGCGGGGTGACCGAGGCCATGGCGTCATCGGCCCAGAACCGCCCGATTGCCTTTTGTTCCGGGGTCAGGTTCAGCCGGACCTGATAAACCTCCATCGCCTGTTTATAGAACTCTGAATCCTTGTCCTCGCTATAGGCGGGCGGCGGCGGCAGAGAGCATGTCGCGCCGTTCGGTATCGCGAAGGTGCGGTTCTTGCCCCAGTTGGGCAGAAGCGGCGCCTGCTGCTGCGTGATGGAGCTGGTCGGTTTCCAATGGGCCGGATCTTTGTCCAACGGATATTGCGTCGGAAAGCCCATGTTCTCGACGACCGCGCCGCCATCGTCGCGCGAATAGGCCAAAATATGCTCGGCGACCGCCCGGCCATAGGCTTCGCTGCGCGCGACAACATCGTCGGGCAATCCGGCGACGAGTTCGCCATGTAGTTTTTCCGTCAAGGCCGCCAGCGCCCGCTGCCCGGTCGGGCCGGTGTGGCTGTAAAGGTCCTGCACGGTCGTCGCCAACGCGGTGTCAAGCGTCAGCGCTTCGTCATAGGTCTGGCCGGCATCGCGTTGCGGGACGGCCGTCAAGCCGTTCAACTGGCCCGCCAGCGAGCGCAACTCGCTATCGCCGCTTGCGACGGTTTCGAAGGCGGTAAGGCCGATATAGGCGAAGGAGCGGCTCGCGACCGGCGGCGAATAGGTCGGCGTATGGCGCGTAAGGGCGAGCGACAGCTTGTACCATTCGCGCAGGACTTCCCGCGACGTCACGGCGGCGTCGGGCTGCGCGGCGCTCGCGGCGACAGCGCCCCAGCAACTCAGGGCGACGATGACGACCATCGCCGACACGCTGCGCAACGCCCTCATGGTTCCCCCCGCAATTGCTGACATTTTCTTAGGTGACGGCCGCATTAGGCACAGCCGAGCCGTCATCTGCAAGAGGGGCGGCGGCGCTTGATCGCGGACGGATTGGTTTGGCGCTCCCATGGGGAATCGAACCCCAGTTTTCGCCGTGAGAGGGCGACGTCCTGGACCGCTAGACGATGGGAGCAAAGCGCGGCCGAAGCCGGCGTTCTATATCGACGCGCTCGCGCGAAGGCAAGGCGAGCGCAATTGGCGAGAAGGTGGAGTGGTCGTCGCGTTCAGCCGCGCGTGGGGGCGCCATAGGCCTTGAGAAACAGCGCCACTGAGCCGTCGACCGTTTCGCCGATCTCATCGGGCGTCAGCGTCTCGACCACCGCGAACAACAGGCGCTTAAGCGCGTCGCCAAGACAGAGGTCGATGAACTGGCGCGCCGCAAGCTCGGTATCGTCGATCGCCAGCGTTCCCTCGGCGACGAAACCGTCGAGCCGCTCTCTGAGCCTGACGATGCCAAAAAACGGCCCCGCCTCATAAAAGGCCTGGCCGAGACGCGGGAATTTCGACGCGGCGGCGGCGACGACGCGAATCTGGGCGATCGAATCGGGGCGCGTCACTTTGGCGACCACCCGCCGGCCGTAGATGCGCAGAGCCGCTCCGGGATCGCGCTCCTCATCGGGAAACAGACATTGGCGCTCCGGCTGCTGGGCGCGCTCCTCGCGGATCATCGCCTCGAACAGCGCCTCCTTCGAATCGAAATAGGCGTAGAGCGTCCCTTTCGAGACCCCGGCCGTGCGGGCGATGTCATTCATGCTGGCGGCGTCGAAACCGGCAAGAAAAGCCGAGCGGGCGCCCTCCATGATCTGGCGGCGTTTGGCCCCATCCTCCTGGCCGGGGGCGTCGCCCGCCGGCGGGGTTTCGGGGAGGCTCGCCACAATCGCTTCCATTTTCTCACCTGAAAAAATTTTAGACCGAACCGTTCGGTACAGCTTGATTTACGCTTGACGATGCGATATGTCAATCGGCGACCGAACGGTTCGGTTCAATTTTGTGGATTTTTCGCGATGTCGCAAAGTCAGGCTCAGGCCATTCCGCTCGCAAGGGCTCCGGCCCCCGCTCTCGAAACCGAGAACTTCGCCCCCAAGCCGGCGGCCGCGCCGACGAGCGTGCAGACGGCCCCAGCCGGCCCGGCGCGCAAGCGCTCGACGCGCAGCCTGTTGCTCGGCGCCGCCGCCATTCTGGCGATCGGCTATGGCGTTTACTGGGGCTATAATTACCTGATCGAGGGCCGTTTCCTCGTTTCGACCGACGACGCTTATGTCGGAGCGAGCACAGCGGTCATCGCCGCCAAGATCGCCGCGCATGTCGTCGAGGTCGATGTCGCCGCCAATCAGGCGGTCCGCACCGGCGATCTGCTGGCGCGTCTCGACGACAGCGACTATCGGCTCGCGGTCGAGGCCGCCAAGGCCAAGATCGCCACGCAGGACGCGACGATCGAGCGCATCGGCCGCCAGGTCGACGCCCAGGGTCCGGCGATCGCCCAGGCGAGCGCGCAGCTCGCCTCCACCCAGGCGCAGGTCAAGTCGGCGCAAGCCGATCAGACGCGCTACGCGCTCGAATATGATCGCTCGCAGAAGCTCGCTGAAGCGAGTTTCGGTTCGCAACAGCGCCTGGAGCAGGCCGCCGGCGATCGGGCGCGGACTGAGGCCGCCGTCGCCGGGGCGCAGGCCGCCGAGCAGGGGGCCGAGGCCGCGCTTAGCGGCGCCAAGCAGGCCGCCGAGGTGTTGAAGGCGCAGCAGACGGAAGCGATCCGCGTGCGCGCCGAACTGGTCGTCGCGCAGCAGACCGCCGAGCGCAATCTCTCCTTCACCGAGATCCGCGCACCCTTTGACGGCATCGTCGGCAATAAGGCGATCGAGGTCGGCCTATTCGCGCAGCCCGGCACGCGGCTGATGGCGCTGGTGCCGCTGCAGAGCGCCTATGTCGACGCCAATTTCAAGGAGACCCAGCTCGCCGGCATTCGGCCCGGTGAGAAGGTCGATCTCGCGGTCGATTCGCTCGACGGCCACACCGTCGAGGGGACCGTTGCGTCGATCTCGCCGGCCTCCGGCTCGGAATTCTCGCTGCTGCCGCCTGACAACGCGACCGGCAATTTCACCAAGGTGGTGCAGCGCATCGCGGTCAGAATCGCCATTCCGCCCGATGTGCTGGCCAAGCAGATTCTGCGGCCCGGCCTGTCGGTCGTTGCGACCATTCACACGCGCGACGACAGTCAGGGCGCCCCGAGCCTCTTGAGCATGCTCGGCCTTGCGCCGAAGCCGACTGAGGCCACGGCCGCGCAATGAACGACGCAGAACTACAAGCGGAGCTCGAACGACAGTTCACGCCGCGCCGGATCGCCGCCTTCACCATCATGGTGTTTGGCATGTTCATGGCGATTCTCGACATCCAGATCGTCTCGGCCTCGCTGTCGCAGATCCAGGCCGGACTGTCGGCCTCGCAGGATGAGATCACCTGGGTCCAGACCGCCTATCTGGTCGCCGAAGTGATCATGATCCCGCTGTCGGGCTATTTGTCGCGCGCCTTTTCGACCCGCGTCGTCTTCACCGTGTCGGCGGCCGGCTTCACGCTGATGAGTTTTATGTGCTCGCGCGCGACCTCGATCGACGAGATGATCATCTGGCGCGCCGCGCAGGGCTTCATCGGCGGCGGCATGATCCCTTCGGTTTTCGCCGTCGCCTATACGATTTTCCCGCGCCGGCGACTGTCGATCGTGGCGCCGATCATTGGCCTCGTGGCGACGCTGGCGCCGACGATCGGACCGACGGCCGGCGGTCTGCTCACCAACGCCTTCGACTGGCGCTGGCTGTTCCTCGTCAATCTCGCGCCCGGGGTCGTCGTTTCGCTGGCGGCCTGGCTGCTGATCGATTTCGACGAGCCCGACTATCGTCTGCTGAAGAATTTCGACTGGTTCGGCCTCATCGCCATGGCGGCCTTCCTTGGCGCGCTCGAATATGCGCTCGAGGAAGGACCGTCGAAGGACTGGTTCGAAAGCGCGCCGGTCACCTGGGCGTTGATCGTCTCAGGCTCTTCCGCCGCCGCCTTCTTCTGGCGCATGTTCACCGCGCGCAACCCAATCGTCGATCTCACCGCTTTTCGCGATCGCAATTTCTGGGCCGGCTCGCTGCTGTCCTTCGTGCTCGGCATCGGCCTCTATGGCCTCACCTATATCTATCCGGTCTATCTGGCGGCGGTGCGCGGCTATTCGCCGCTGATGATCGGCAACACGATGTTCGTCACTGGCGCCTGTCAGTTCCTCATCGCGCCAGTGGTCGGCGCGGTGATGACGCGCATCGATCCGCGCTTGATGATCGCGACAGGTTTCATCGGCTTCGGCCTCGGCACCTGGCAGGCTTCTTTCATCACCGCCGACTGGGATTTCTGGGAACTTTTGATCCCGCAAATGCTGCGCGGCTTTTCGCTGATGCTCTGCATGGTGCCGATCAACAATCTGTCGCTCGGCACGATGCCGCCCGATAAGATTAAGAACGCCTCGGGCCTCTTCAACCTCACCCGCAATCTTGGCGGCGCCTTCGGCCTGGCGCTGATCAACACCACACTCGACAAGCGCATGGATCTGCATCTGGCGCGGCTGCGCGAGGCGGTCGTGTGGGGTCGCTCCGCGGTCGACGAGGCGCTCGCCGGCCTCACCCAGACGCTGGCCTCACGCGGCTCTGACGCGACGTTGGCGGCGACCAAGGTTCTGGCGCAAAAAGTGCGCATGCAGGCCGAGGTTCTGGCGCTAGGCGACGTGTTTCTCGCCCTGACGGTCATTTATATCGGGCTGAGCGGCTTAACGGCGGTGATGCGCCGCCCGGCGCGCCCCGCCGGCGCGGGCGGGGGTGGACATTAACGCTTGGTAAGCCAAGCGGATCGCCCTTGCGCCGGCAAAGCGCCCCGACCATATTGACGGGCGTAGCGCGGCGTCCGCCTGAAACCGGCGCTCTTCGCCGCGACGAAACGAGGTTTTACGATGTCCGACTATGATCGCTACGCCAATGCGCGCGTCGGCGCTGGCCTTGCCGGGTCGCCTGCGGCGATCGACCAGGGGCTGCGCAGCTATATGCTCGGCGTCTACAACTACATGACGCTCGGCCTCGGGCTGACCGGCGTCGTCGCCTTTTTCGCCTACAAGCTCGGCGTCGTCGAATCGGCGAGCGGCCATATCCTCAGCCTCACCGACTTCGGTCAGGCGATTTATGTGTCGCCGCTGCGCTGGGTCATCATGCTTGCGCCGCTCGCTCTCGTCATCGGCATCTCGGCCGGGCGAAACGCCATGTCGGCGGGCACGACGCGTCTCATCTTTCTTGCTTTCGCCGCGCTGATGGGCCTGTCGCTGTCGACCATATTCGTGGTCTTCACCCAGGCCTCGATCGCGCTGGTGTTCTTCGAGACCGCCGCGGCTTTCGGCGCGCTTAGCCTCTATGGCTACACCACCTCGCGCAGCCTGTCGGCGATGGGCTCCTTCATGGTGATGGGCCTGTTCGGCCTGATCATCGCCAGCGTCGTCAATCTGTTTCTGCACAGCACCGGCCTGCAATGGGCGCTGTCGGTCGTCGGCATCATCGTCTTCGCTGGCCTGACCGCCTGGGACACGCAGGCGATCAAGCAGAGCTATTTCGCCGGCGACGCCCATGAAGCGTCGGAGAAGAAGGCGATCTTCGGCGCGCTGCGCCTCTATCTCGACTTCGTAAACATGTTCCAGCAGCTGCTGTTTCTGTTCGGCGGCCGCCGCAACTGATTTCGCCCGACGCAAGGCGCACTCTTCATGCCCCGGTTTGCGAAAGCGAGCCGGGGTTTTTCGCGACCGCTGCGCGCAATTCTTGACAGTTTCGCGCTCCGATCTATAAGCGGGCGGCCCGAAAACGGGACCCTGGCGGGGTAGCTCAGCTGGTTAGAGCAGCGGAATCATAATCCGGAGGTCGCCGGTTCAAATCCGGCCCCCGCTACCAACTCTCATTCGAAATTCATCAGTCTTTTCAGGATCATCCGCGTCCGCTCGGCGGCCGGCGGACCGTTTTGGCATGACCATTGCTTCCCTTCTAAAGCGCCAACAGAAGAGGAAGAAATCCCATGCTGAACCCTGACTTTCTGCGCGGCGCTTTGAGCCGCGCCACTCTGGTCGCCTCAGTTGCGACGTTCGCGTCATGCGTCGGGCTGAACGCCGTTCATGCGGCGGACGCCAATTGCGGGCCGCTGGACGCGACGCAGGCTCTCGTCGTGACGCTGGGCGGCCATAGTCTGGCGGAGGTCGGCGCCGGTCGCGCGGCGACCTTGCGGATGATCCTGGCGCCTGAGTCGCGCGCCGAGCAGGTCGATGTGTTGACCGACCGCGTGCTCGTTTCCGACATGGACGACGGGCGCATGGCGATCGTTTTCGCCGCCGGTGACCGTGCTTGCGGTCTGGTGTTGTTGCCCGAAGGGACCGGCGCGATGCTCGACGCGCTCGAGCGTGTCGGGCGGTTGCCGTCGGCCGAAATGCTTTAGGCGAGTCTATGCTTTAGGCGAGTCCATGCTTTAGGCGAGTCTCTTGGGCGCAGCGCTCGGGCTCACGCCGGCGCTGCGCCGTTCATGCGCGCAACGAAATCGCTCAGCATCGGCACGTAGCTCTCGCCTTCGCCCCCTGCCACCGCCTGAGCGAAGCTGTTGCGCACCGACGCGCCGATCGGATTGGCGACGCCCAGCGCCTGGGCGAAGCTCGCCAGATAGGTGACGTCTTTGAGCGCATTGGCGAGCGTGAAGCGATGCGCGTTGCGGTCGCGCTGCAGCACGTAAGTGAAAAACGTCTGATAGAACTGGCAGTCCATCCGACCGCCGCGAATGACCGAATCGAAGACCTGCGCCGTCAGTCCGGCTTTGGCCCCGACCATCAGCGCTTCTGCGTAGATCGCCGCATAGCCGAGCGACACGAAATTATTCAGGAGCTTCATCGTGTGGCCGGTGCCGACCGGGCCGGTGGCGATCACGCGGCCGGCGAAGGCTTCGAGCAGCGGCCGGGCGCGCGCCACCGCTGCCGCCTCGCCGCCGACCATCACGTCGAGCGTCCCGTCCCAGGCGTCCTTGGGTGTGCGGCTCAGCGGCGCATCGACCAAAGCCATTCCCTTCGCCTCGAGGGCGGCGGCGAGCCGCGTCGTCGAAGCGGGATCGGAGGTCGAGCAATCGATGATGAGGAGCGGCTTGCCGGCGGCCGCGAGACCGTCTTCGCCGAGGATCAGCGCCTCGACCTGCGGCGAGCCGGTGACGCAGATGACGACGATATCGCTAACCTCGGCCAGTGCGCGCGGGCTGGCCGCCTCGCTTGCGCCGCGCTTTTTCAGATCCTCGATCGCCTCGCGCTTGCGATGGGCGAGCCCGGCGACGGGCCAGCCCTTTTCGATCAGATTCTTGGCCATGCCATGGCCCATCAGGCCGACGCCGATGAAACCGACCCGTTCCTTCATTGCTGCAACTCCCAGAGATCGGCCGTTAACGCTGCAAATGGCGCAGATTTCCATGGCGGCGGCAATTCTAGTTTGGGGTTCTTGGCGACGTTAAGGGTTCTTGTCCCGCCGCCGGCCCCGGCAAGCCCAGGGCAAGTTTAGCGTGTTTCTTTGCCTGCCGGCGCCGGCGGGAGCTTCGAACGATGGAAGACGTGGTTAAAGACGCTTTGCGCATCCGGCTGCGCGATGGGCGGGACCTCGCCGATCTGCTGGAATTGTTCAATGAGGAGCGCTTCGTGCGCTACGCCTCGGCGCGCGGCCCCTTCGGCTCGGCGGCCGAGCTCGAGGCCTGGCTTTCCGGCATTTCCTGCGCCAAACGTTACGAGACGGTGGCGGCGCTCGCCGGCCGGACGATCGGCTTCGCCGGCCTCTACGTGATGGGCGACGGGCTCGAACACACCGGCTGGGTCCTGATCGGCGTGCGCGAGGCCTATCAGGCCCGCGGCGTCGGCACGCGCCTGCTGCAGACGCTGTTGGGGGCGGCGAGCGTGGTCTTCGCGCTGCGGCGCGTCCAGCTGACGGTTTTTGGCGACAACGACCCGGCGATCAAGCTTTATCGCCGCTTCGGCTTCGAAATCGAGGGGCGGCACCGCGAATTCATTCGCCGCGGCGACGGATTCATCGACGGCTACACCATGGCGCGGATGCGCGAACCCGGCGTCCCACGCCGCACCGCCGCTTAAGATACCCTCGAATTTACGCGGTCCGTTTTATCGGAACGCAACTTTCCGCACCTAGGGTGGCCGCTCACCGTCAGGGATGGCGGGGTTGCGTTTGAGTGAACGATTCGATGAACGCCGCTATGGACATGCGCGTGAATGACGAAGCGGAGCGCCGCCGCGCGCCCCGCTCGCGCTGTCTGCGCAAGGCGCGCTGCATCGTTAATAAAGGCGCCGACGTCGCCGCCCTGGTGCGCAACATTTCGGAGACCGGCGCCAAGCTCACCGGCGACGCCTTCTACCGCCTGCCAGAGGAATTCGACCTGCAGATCGACAAGGGATCGGGCGAATTCATGCTGCGTCGCGCGCGCCGCGTCTGGAGCCACCGCGATTCGATCGGCGTCACCTTTCTCGAAGCCCGGCGAATCGCCGAGGCGCGGGAGGACGAGACGCCGCGGTTTTCGCCCGATTAAGCTCAGGCGAGCGCCTTCTCCATCACCCGGCGCAGGCGCGCCGCAAAACCGGTCGGATCGGCGAGCGCGTCGCCCTCGGCAAGCCGCGCCTCTTCATAAATCAGCCAGGCCGCGTCCTCGATCAGCGCCTTGTCGGCGCCGCCGACGAAGCGGCGCGCCAAGGCTAAAGTCAGCGGGTGGTTCGGATTGACCTCGAGCACCGCTTTGACGCGTTCGCTGAGACGGCCATGGGCCGAAAGAATTTTCTCGAGCTGACGGTCGGGCGCGAATTCCGAAGCGACCAGGCAGGCGACGCTATCGGTCAGGCGATCGGAGGCGCGCGCCTCGGCGATCTCGGCCTCAAGCGTCTGTTTGAGAAAGGCGATCAGCGCCGCAACATCCGGCGTCGCCTCGGCTGGCGCGCCGGCGCCTTCTTTGAGCGCGATCGACTTGATGTCGGCGGCGCCCTGGCTGATCGATTTGAACGGCTTGCCGTCGAAGCCGATCGCGCTCGACACCCAAAAGGCGTCGACCGGATCGGCCAGCAGCAGCACTTCAATGTTGCGGGCGCGAAAGCCCTCGAGCTGCGGGCTGGCCGCGAGCCGCTTGGCGTCGTCGCCGGTCAGATAATAGATCGCGGTCTGGTTCTCGCGCAGCGCGCCGACATAGTCGGCGAGCGAGCGATTGCTCTCCGGATGCGTGGTGCTGGTGAAACGCGCGAGTTTGAACAGCGCGTCGCGCCGCTCGGGATCTTCGTAGAGTCCCTCCTTGATAACCGCGCCGAAATTTTCCCAGAGCTTGGCGAAGCTCTCAGGTTCGCTCTCGGCGAATTTCGTCAGTTCGCTGACAAGCCGATTGGTCACGCCCTTGCGGATCGCGGCGAAGACGGCGCTTTGCTGGATCATCTCGCGCGAGACGTTGAGCGGCAGATCGGCGCTGTCGACCACAAGGCGGAAGAAACGCAGCCAGCCGGGCAGCAAATCGGCGTCTTGGGTGATCAACACGCGCCGGACATAAAGCTTGTTGCGGCTCTTGCGGGCAGGATCAAACAGGTCGAAGGGCCGCGAACCGGGAACGAAGGCGAGCGCGGTATATTCATGGCGCCCTTCGGCCCGCCAATGGACGGTCAGCGCCGGCTCGTCGAACTGACCCGACAGGCTGCGATAGAATTCGGCGTAATTTTCCGCGCTCACCTCGCCCTTGGGCCTGGCCCAGATCGCCGCGCCATCGGCGACGCGGCGCGGTTCGGCGCCCGGCTTGTCGACGAGATCGATCGGCACGGCGACGGCGCCGGAATGTTCGCGCACGATGCGCTCGATGCGATGAGGATCGAGATATTCACTCGACGCCTCGTTGATGTGGAGCGTGACGCGCGCGCCGCGCGCCGGCGCGGCGTCGAGCGCCAGCGGCGCGACGGTGAAAGCGCCCGCGCCATCCGATGTCCAGCGCCAGGCTTCGCCAGCGCCGGCGCGGCGCGTGTCGACCGTGACTTGGTCGGCGACCATGAAGGACGAATAAAAGCCGATGCCGAATTGCCCGATCAGATTGCCGGCTTCCTTGCTGGCGTCCTCCGCCGCGAGCCGGTCGAGGAAAGCGCGCGTGCCTGAGCGGGCGATGGTGCCGAGCGCCTCGACAAGTTCCTCGCGGCTCATGCCGACGCCATTGTCGATGAAGGCGATGGTTCGCTGATCGGGATCGAGCGCGATCTCAATCGCGAAAGGGCCACCCGCTTCGATCAGTTCGGGCTTGGCGATCGCCTCGTAACGCAACTTCTCACAAGCGTCGGCGGCGTTGGACACAAGTTCGCGCACGAAAATGTCGCGGTCTGAATAGACCGAATGAACCATCAGATGCAGGAGACGCGAGACGTCGGCCTCGAAACTCTGGGTTTTCGTCTCCGCGCTGGCGGGTGGGGCGGCGTCGGCGGTCAATGTCCCTCATCGATCTTCAAATGGGCCGCCACAGCGGCGTTTCGGCCGCGCTCATATCGCCGGCGAGAGGCGCGGTTTCAAGTCGAGGCTGATTGGAGGAGGCGCAAAAAAAGGCGGATCGGCCGGGAGGGGGCCCGCCGATCCGCCAGCCTGCGTGGCAATCATTTGGTCCTTACGCCCGTTCGGGGGCTGGGGGGCAAAATACACCGAACGGAAACTTGGACCGAACCATCGCGGCTCGGTTACCTTTTTGCCTGTGCGTTGCGGCGCCGCGTTGACAATAAACCGGCAAAAGCAAGGCATTTTTCACGCCTGCGTGAACCCCGAACCGCTCAATTGGGCTTGGCGAGCTTCGTGGGCGCGGGTTTCGGCGTGACAACGCGCGCCAGCCGCCTATGGGACGGCTCGGGCTTGCTCGCCGCCTTGACCGCGGGCGCGATCGGCTTGACCTCAGGCGGGGGCGGCTTGACGGCGCCCTGCAGCACGGCCGGCGCGCTGCCGGGATCGACGTTGTCGGTCAGCGAGGGCTTGTCTGCGGCATAGGCTTCCTCGGGTGGAGTGTCTGCGGGATCCTTGACCGCCGGCTTGGCGGCGAGCACCGGCCCCGTCCAATCCGGCTTCGGCCCGACGAAGACCGGCACCGGCTCGAAATGAACCGGCCGCAGAATGTCGGCCAGCGTCAGCACAGGGCTATGCTCAGGCGTCGCCGTCACGCCGCGACCGGTCACCATCTTGTTGGCCGGCGCCATAAGCTCTTCTTCCTCGGCCATAGCGGCGGCGCGGTTGCGGCGCGAACAGACGTCGCCGCGCATGTCAGGGGGTTCGTTCGAGGCCGAGGCCGGCAGGCTCTCGAGCTGCCCGAGGCCGCCGCCCGTTTGGGCGAAGCCCGCATCGAAAAGATGCGCCGCCTCCAGCGTGCGAACCGCCGATGTCGGCGAGCCGAGCACAACCACGATCAGCCTGCGGCCGCCCTGTGTCGCGCTGGCCACCACATTGAAGCCGGCGGGACAGGTGAAGCCGGTCTTCATGCCGTCGGCGCCGGGATAATGGCCGAGCAGGCCATTGTGATTGCCGATGATCTGCGCGCCGAGCTGCAGCGCGCCGATGTCGAAGAGATCGGCGTGTTCCGGGAAATCGCGCAGCAGGGCGCGGCCGACGATCGCCATGTCGCGCGCCGAGGAGACATGGGCGGGATCGTGCAGACCATTGGGATTGACGAAATGCGATTCATGCATGCCGAGCTTCTGGGCCGTCGCGTTCATCTCGTCGGCGAAAGCTTCGACCGAGCCAGAGATGTTCTCGGCCACCGTCACCGCAATGTCATTGGGCGACTTGACCATCAGCATCTTCAGCGCATTGTCGAGCGTGACCTCGGTGCCGGGGATGAAGCCCATTTTCGAGGCCGGCATATTGGCGGCGCGCCACGAGACGGTCAGCGGCGTATCGAGCGTCAGGCGTCCGTCCTTCACCGCCTGCAAGGCGACATAGACGGTCATCAACTTGGTCAGGGACGCCGGATACCAAGGCTGCGTCGCCTGATTGGCCATGAGCGTCTGGCCGCTGTCGACATCGACGACAAGATAGGGACCGGCGGCCAGGGCGGCTTGCCCGCCGAGCGCCAAAGCGCCGGCGAGAACTGCGCCGAAAAGAATTGAGGTTCGCAGTCGCGTCTTCGAGTTCGCCGTGTCCGCCATCGTTTGCCGCGTCTCCGTCAACAGGTCCGCGGCCCCGGCCTTAGCGGGCGCGATCACGCCCCGCCGTGGTAAAGACTCTCGCCCGCAACCTCAAGCCGCGCCGCGCCGCTTCGGTCACATGAAATGAAAATGTTGGCGATGCTGGGGCGCGGGATCGCCGGTCGCGGGAAAAGCCGGCGCGAGCAGTCCGGCGCAGGCCTCGGCCGCCTTGGCCAGCGCCTGAGCCGCATCGCCGCCGCGCAGATCCGCGACCAGCGCGTCGATCAGCCCCTGCCATTGACGCTGGGCGATCGCCTGCGCCGCCGCGTCGGCCGCGATGACGCGCGCATAGCGCTCGGCGAGTGAAACATAGATCAGAACGCCGTTGCGGCCGGGCGCTCGCTCCAGCCCGCGCAGGGCGAATTGCGCCAGCGCGGCGCGATGCGCATGGGCGCGCCTCACGCGGGCCGGCGTGAGCAGACTACGCTGGGGGATCAGCGACAGGATCACCATCGCAGCGAGGCAGACGAGAAGCTGGGCGATAAAAATCCGCTGCGCTGAAAGCTGCGTGAAGATCAGCAGCGGCCAGGGCGTCGCCAGCGCGAGCAGCCCGCTCCACAGCAGAGGCGCGATTTCATAATTGGCCGAGGCGCGCGCCAGCACGCAGAGGATCGGCGCCTGCGTGCGCTGTTGGGCGGCGGCGAAGGCCGCCTCGATCTTCGCCTGCTCGAGCGGATTGATCGCCATCACCAGCTCCCCGAGGCGCCGCCGCCGCCCGACGAGCCCCCGCCCCCCGAGAAACCGCCTCCGCCGCCGCCGAAATCGCCGCCGCCAGAGGAGCTCCCGCCTCCCCAGCCAGATGACGAGGTGACGACAAAGCCGCCAAGGAGGCCGGCGCCGCGCGGCCGCGACAGGAAAAAGAAGAACAGAATGATGCCGATGACGAGAAACGGGCCGAACGTGTCGAGAAACGTGGCGTTGGGCTCGGCGCGCAGATCCGGCTTCTTCTGCCACTCGGCCGAATCGGTCGTCAGCACGGTGATGATGTCGTCGACGCCGCGCGCCACGCCACCGTCGAAATCGCCGGCCTTGAAACGCGGCGCTACGGCGTTGCCGATGATGATCGAACTCGTTGCGTCGGTCAGCGTGCCTTCGAGGCCGTAGCCGACTTCGATGCGCATGCGATGTTGATTGGGCGCGACGAGAAAGAGAACGCCATTATTAGCCTTGGCTTCGCCGAGCTTCCAGGCGCGAAACAGGCCATTGGCGTAAGGCTCGATCTCCTCGTCCGAGAGCGAGGAGACGGTCGCTACGACCAGTTGAATTCCCGACTTGCTCTCAAGATCGGCGAGCTTCCCCTCGAGACTGGCGCGCGTCGCGGCCGAGAGGATCTGCGCCTGATCGACCACCCGGCCGGTGAGCGGGGGAAAGCTCTCCGCGGCGCCCGCTGGCGCCACAGCGCAGACCGCGACGACGGTAAGCGCCAGCAGGGCGCCGAGGAGGACGCGGATCGATCCGAACATTGCCGCCGTCCGCGACTGCATGGCCTGCCTAGAATTTCACTTTGGGCGGCGTCTCGGCGCCGGAAGTCGCGGTGAACTCGACCATCGGCTTATTGGCGCGGAAGGCGGTGGAGGCCCAGAGCACGCCGGGGAAGGTTCTGAGCGCGGTGTTATAGGCCTGGACGGAGGCGATATAATCGCGCCTGGCGACCGAAATGCGGTTCTCGGTGCCTTCGAGCTGGGCCTGAAGCGCGAGAAAATTCTGGTTCGACTTGAGATCGGGATAGTTCTCGCTCACCGCCAGCAACCGCCCGAGAGCGCCCGACAGGGCGTTCTGGGCGTCTTCAAGCTGTTTGATCTTGTCGGGATCTGTCAGCTCTGAGGCGTCGACATGGATCGCGGTCGCCTTGGCGCGCGCTTCCGTCACCGCCGTCAGCACCTCTTTTTCCTGATTGGCGTAGCCCTGGACGGTCGCCACCAGATTGGGGATCAAATCGGCCCGGCGCTGATATTGGTTCTCGACCTCGGCCCATTTGGCCTTGGCGTCTTCCTCGAGCGTCGGGATCGTATTGTAGCCGCAGGCGGAAAGGGCGAAGCCGACGATCGCCAAGGCGGCGAGCGCGCGCAGGCGCGAGACAAAGACCGACATAGACGCTCCCCTCCAGCGCCGCCCGACGCGGCCCGCCATATATAGGGCGGACCGGCTTGGGGCAAAGCGACCGCGAGGCGCTTTGGCCCGTCGCCGGACGGCCGCGCTTGATCGCGGCGGGCGCTTTCTCTAGAAAGCCCGCGACCGGCGCGGCATTCCCGCGCCCCCCGCTCCCAACGCGAAGCCGGCTGGAAACGCCAACGAAGGACATCCTATGCGCGTCTATTACGATCGGGACGCCGATCTCAACCTGATCAAGGGCAAGAACGTCGCGATTGTCGGCTATGGCGCCCAGGGCCATGCTCACGCGCTCAATCTGCGCGACAGCGGCGCGAAGGAACTGGTCGTCGCTTTGCGCGAGGGTTCGTCATCGGCCAAGAAGGCGGAAGCCGAAGGCCTCAAGGTGGTTAGCGTCGCGGAAGCCGCCAAATGGGCGGACGTCGTGATGATGCTGACGCCCGACGAATTGCAGGCCGACATCTACGCCAAGGACTTGGCGCCCCACATGAAGAAGGGCGCGGCGCTGCTCTTCGCCCACGGGCTCAACGTCCATTTCAACCTGATCGAGCCGCGCGCCGATCTCGACGTGCTGATGGTCGCCCCCAAAGGCCCCGGCCACACCGTGCGCTCGGAATATAAGCGCGGCGGCGGCGTGCCCTGCCTGATCGCCATTCATCAGGACGCCAGCGGCAACGCCCATGATCTCGGCCTCTCCTACGCCAGCGCGATTGGCGGCGGGCGCGCCGGCATCATCGAGACGACGTTCCGCGAGGAATGCGAGACCGATCTGTTCGGTGAGCAGGTGGTGCTGTGCGGCGGCCTGGTCGAATTGATCCGCGGCGGCTTCGAGACGCTGGTCGAAGCCGGCTACGCGCCGGAAATGGCCTATTTCGAGTGCCTGCACGAGGTGAAGCTGATCGTCGACCTCATCTATGAGGGCGGCATCGCCAATATGAATTATTCGATCTCCAACACCGCCGAATATGGCGAATATGTCACCGGCCCGCGCATCATCACGCCGGAGACCAAGGCGGAGATGAAGCGGGTGCTGGCCGACATTCAATCGGGCAAGTTCACCCGCGACTGGATGCTGGAGAACAAGGTCAACCAGACCTCGTTCAAGGCGACGCGGACGCGCAACAACGCCCATCAGATCGAAGCGGTGGGCGAGAAGCTGCGCGCGATGATGCCGTGGATCGGCAAGAACAAGCTGGTCGACAAGGCCAAGAACTGAACGAGGCGACGCATTTGGGCGGCGCTCTGGACAGGCCGCCGCCCCTTTGCTACATGCCGGCCGCGCGTGGGGCGTGAGCCCTTGGCGATTTCGATGGGCGCATAGCTCAGTTGGTAGAGCAGCTGACTCTTAATCAGCGGGTCCAAGGTTCGAGCCCTTGTGCGCCCACCATCGAAACCCAAGCATTTTCAATGGAATAATTGGGCCTCCCGACCGCGCCTGGCGATTTTTCGCGCGCCTTTTCCGATCCTTGTCCAATCTCTGTTCTTTTCGACCGGCGAGATCGGCTTTCGCGCCCGTCAGCAAATCGTAAAGCATAGCGCTCGAATGTCCGCGGCGCTGCACCAAGAGGAACGCAGTTTTCACGCAGCTTGCCTAGGTTAACGCCGGTCCGCCCAGGAGCCTAGACCATGCGTTCACGTCAAGCGGCCTGGAATCCATTGACAGGTTGGGCGCCGGCGCGCGCCGATCTGTCCGACGCCTCGCTCGTTCTCTATTTCGGCGCACGTCGGGCCTTGGCCGACGGCGCACGCTATCGCGATTTGCGAGCGATGTTCCCGTCCGCTCACATTCTGGGCTGCAGCACCGGCGGACAAATCAGCGACAACAACGTCAGCGACGACGAGATCGTCGCGGCGGTCGTCAAATTCGACGCAACGAAATTGCGACTTCACCGGCTGCGCGTCGAGGACTCCCTGCAATCGCGCAGCTATGGGGCGGCCCTTGGCCAGGCGCTCAAAGCCGACGATCTCGCCGGCGTCTTCGTGTTGTCCGACGGACTGAACGTCAATGGCAGCGAGCTTGTCGCCGGCATCATCGGCGCGGTCGGCCCAAACGTCCCGCTGACCGGGGGACTGGCGGGCGACGGCTCGGAATTCAGCGAAACTCTGGTGGGCGGCGACTGCGCCCCGCAATCCCATGCGATTGTGGCGATCGGCTTTTACGGAAGCGCCATCAAGATCGGCCACGGCAGCGCCGGCGGCTGGGACGTGTTCGGGCCGCGCCGGCGCGTTACACGCTCTCGCGGCAACATTCTGTTTGAGCTCGACGGCGAACCGGCCCTCGATCTCTACGAGCGCTATCTCGGCGAGGAAGATTCCAAGGGGCTGCCGGGCTCCGCGCTCCTGTTTCCGATCCAGGTTCACGACGCGGATCGTCCTGACACCGCGGTGGTGCGCACCGTGCTCGCCGTCGACAATGTCGCCCGCTCGATGACCTTCGCCGGCGATGTGCCGGAGGGATGGACCGCACAATTGATGCGGGGAAGTTTTGACCGTCTGACGGATGGCGCCGCCGACGCGGCGCGCCAATGCCGGGCCCGCCTCAACCTCGACGAGGGCGATCAGCAGTTCTCAATCCTTGTCAGCTGCATCGGTCGCCGGCTGCTCATGGGACAGCGCACGACCGACGAGGTCGAAGCGGCGAGCGCGGAGCTCGGCGCCGACACGCTGCGGGTTGGCTTCTATTCCTACGGAGAAATTTCTCCGCACGCCAAATCCGGCATGTGCGAGCTTCACAATCAGACGATGACGATCACCTCTTTCGCCGAGGTCAACGGATAACCGTGCATCGCCTCGTCAGACAGCAAATCGCCAAAGCGACCGCCGACGGCAGGGTCGATATCGACCTGTTTGTCGATCTGGTCGGGCGCGCCTACGACGACTTCGATCGTGACCGGCGGCGGACCGATCGGTCCATGGCTCTGATGATCGATGAGATTGACATGGTCAATCGCAATCTCGAAGGCCTCGTCGGTGAGCGCACGCGGGAGCTACGCGCGAGAGAAGCGGACCTACGCACGCAGAACCTTCACTTCGAGGCGGCGCTCTCCAACATGACGCAGGGTCTTATCCTGCATGATTCATCGGGGACGATGATCGTCTGCAATCAGCGCTATTTGGAGATGTATGGACTTTCGTCGGACGTCGCGAAACCGGGCTGCAGCTTCCATGATCTGATCGCCCACCGAAAAGATACGGGCTCTTTCAAAGGCGACGTTGACGAACATTGTTCCGCGATCCTGCGCAAGGTCGCGCGAAGAGAAATCACCCAGACGGTCCTGGAGACCGCAGCAGGGCAGTTCATTCAGATCAGTAACAAGCCGCTCGCCGATGGCGGATGGGTCTCCACGCATGAGGACATCACCGAGCGCAGACGAACCGACGAGCGGATCTTGCACCTGGCGCACTATGATCTGCTCACCGATCTGCCAAACCGCGCGCATTTCCGCGGCGAACTTGAACGGGCGCTTGAGCGCGTGCAGCGCGGCGAGCGGATCGCGATCCTCTATATCGATATCGATGAATTCAAGAGTGTGAACGACACGCTCGGGCACGCTGTCGGCGATGAATTGCTGAAGGTCGTTGGCGATCGTCTGCGCGGCTGCGTCGGGAAGAACGACGTGGTGGCCCGACTCGGCGGCGACGAGTTTGCCGTCATCCAATCCGACGTGAGAGCGCCGACCGACGTCAGCGAGCTGCTGAAACGCATTTATGAGCGGATTCGCGCTCCGCTCGAATGCGGCGGCCATTTGCTGACGACGGACGCGAGTATCGGGGTCGCGCTCGCCCCGGACGACGGGACTGACCTGAATGAATTGCTGAAAAACGCGGATCTGGCGATGTATGGCGCCAAGGCCGACGGTCGCCGAACCTATCGCTTTTTCGAGCCGAGCATGGATGCGCGCGTCAAGGCGCTGCGCGCGCTCGAGGTCGATCTGCGCAAGGCCATCGTCGAGGGCGCCTTTGAAATCCATTATCAGCCGCTGATCGACCTTCGCAGTCGCGCCATCACCGGTTGCGAAGCCCTTCTGCGTTGGCGCCATCCCGAACACGGGATGATCGAGCCGGCGCGCTTCATCCCGGTTGCCGAAGACACCGGTCTGATCAACCAGCTTGGCGAATGGGCGCTGGACGCCGCCTGCGCCGAAGCGGCGTCGTGGCCCGACCACATCAAGATCGCCGTGAACGTCTCGCCGGTTCAGTTCCGCAATCAGACCCTGGCGCTCAAGGTCGCCGCGGCGCTCGCCGCCTCAGGCCTTTCGGCAAACCGCCTGGAGCTGGAAATCACCGAGGCGGTTCTTATTCGCGACGATGAGGCTGCGCTCGCCACGCTGCATGAATTGAGGCGGCTCGGGGTGCGCATCGCGCTCGACGATTTCGGCACGGGATATTCATCGCTGAGTTACTTGCAGCGCTTTCCGTTCGACAAGATCAAAATCGACCGCTCCTTCATCGAGAATATCGCCGCCTCCGAGGCCTCTTCTTCCATCGTGCGGGCGGTGGTGGGCATTGGCGCGGCGCGCAATATGACGACCACCGCCGAGGGCGTCGAAACGGAAGCGCAACGCGAGATCCTGTGCAAGCTCGGCTGCACGGAAATGCAGGGCTATTTGTTCAGTCCGGCGATCCCCGCCGCCGAAATCGCGCGACTGCTGATCGACAGCGGCGAAATCTCGACTGCGACCCCCGCCAAACGGCGGCGAACCCCGCGCACTGCGTGAAATCCTTTTAGCGACGGGAGCAGTTTGGGGCCATGTCGTTCATCCTCGTTTTACCGTCGCTCGAGCTCGCAATGGTTTGTGTCAAATGCGCGTGCATATTGGCGGCGCGAAGGCGCGAGGCCGAGAGCGCGCGGCCGGCATTTCAATTGGTCTGGCGCCGACGCTGAACGCTTCCGATTGATCGCAACTCTTCGCTTTCAGGCAACGCAATGAACGGCCAGGGCCATCAGAAATTCGCGATAAGCCTGATGGAGCATTTGGTGGTTCCGACCTTCGTGATCGACGCGGACGGTCGGGTGATGATCTGGAACAAAGCCTGCGAGAGGCTGACCGGCGTGTCGGCGGCCGATATGGTCGGCGGCCGCGATCATTGGCGCGCCTTTTACGACGCCCCGCGCCCCTGTCTGGCGGATCTGGTGCTGGGCCAGCGCTACAGCGAAATCCAGAAGCTTTACGAAAGCCGCGGCCCCTTCGGCTTCAGCGATTTTGGCGTCTCGGCCGAGAACTGGTGCGTGATGCCGCGGCTTGGCCATCGTCTCTATCTGGCGATCGACGCGGGGCCGATCTATGACGAAGCGGGAAAACTGACGGCGGTCATCGAGACGCTCCGCGACATCACTGTCCAACACACGGCTCAGCTTGAGCTTGAAAGCCTCGCTGCGCGCGACGGACTGACCGGTCTCGCCAATCGTCGGGTGTTCGACGCAAAGCTGATCGAGGCGAAGCTGCGCTGCGTGAAAGAGCAAAAGCCGCTTGGGCTGCTGATGATCGATATCGACTTCTTCAAGGGTTACAATGACGCCTATGGTCATCAGCGCGGCGATGAGTGTCTGCGTCTCGTCGCCGAGGCGATCGCCAGTTGCTTGAGGGGTCCCAACGATCTTGCGGCGCGTTACGGCGGCGAGGAATTCGCTCTCATCCTCCCGGGCGCGTCTCCGCATGTCGTCGGCGGCGCCGCCGAGCGGATCCGGGAGGCCGTCGAGTCTCTCGCCATTCCACACCGCGGCTCCGGCGCCTCAAAATGCGTGACAGCAAGCGTCGGGGCGGCTGTCGCGTCCGGCGCCGCCGAAGCCGAGAGCCTGGTGAATGCGGCCGACGCGGCCCTTTATCAGGCCAAGCGCGCCGGCCGAAACCGCGTGCGTCTCACGACTCCGGCGCATGAGGCGGCTTAGATCGGTCGAATCGGCGCGCGATTACGCCAGGGCCTTGGTACGAAAACCGCGTGCCGCCGAGATAAATTCGGATTAACTTGCCCGATCAGCCAGTTATAACTACATTAATACAATGTATTATGATTATATCGGAAGACTTGATATAGACGGCGCCATTCCACGATGGCCCGCAGCGGATAATGTCGCGCGATTTTCTGGTGATCGACCCCGAGCAGCGGCCGGAAGTGCTGCACGCGCTTGCCTCGCCGCAGCGGGTGCGGGTGCTGCGGCTGCTGCATAAGCGGCCGGGGCTCAACGTCAACGAGATCGCCGCTTCGCTCGATCTGCCACAATCGACGGTGTCCTCGAACCTGCAGATTCTCGAAGACGCCGCGCTGATCCTCACCGAGACGCAGAAGGGCAAGAAGGGCCAGCAGAAGCTCTGCCGCCTCGCCTTTGAAGACGTCATCGTGATGTTTCGCGACGACCCCAATGCCGCCCAGGCGAATGTGATCGAAGTGGCGATGCCGATCGGCCTCTACACGAGTTTTGAAGTCAGCTCGCCATGCGGCCTGTGTTCGCCCGAGGGCATTATCGGCCTGCTCGACGTGTCGAATTCCTTTCTCAATCCCGATCGCATGAATGCCGGACTGATG
>SSMV01000159.1 GCA_004799435.1 Bradyrhizobium sp. | reverse complement strand
TGCAACGCGCCGGGCATCGTGCCCGCTGCGCACATTACGATCGTGCTTGGGCCGGCGTGGCGCTGCACGGCGCCGATGACCTGCGCATCCGACGGCAGAGCGTTCGCCGTTTTGCCGGCGGGCGCGGCAATCGCGTTGTCGCTCGTTTTGAACCAGGCTTCGCGACTGGCGAAATCAGGCTCCGCGGCGCGGTGAGCGCCGAGCGCTTTGTCGAGCAGTTCGATGACGATCTTGGCGTCGCCGACGATCGGCGTTGCGTCATGCTTGGCGGCGTCATAGGGGGCGAGATTGATGGAGGCGAGCTTGCGCGCCGGGTTGGCGAATGCGGTCCAGCTCCCGGTGGTGAAATCCTGGAAGCGCGTGCCGACGCCGATGATCAGATCGGCCTTCGCGCATAGCGCATTGGCGCAATCGCTGCCAGTGACGCCCGGCGAACCAAAGTTCAGCGGGTCGCGCCAATCATTCGCGCCCTTGCCCGCCTGCGTCTCTGCATAGGGGATGTTGTGGCGCTTTGCGAAGGCGGCAAGCTCCGCCTCCGCGTCGGCGTAGATGACGCCGCCGCCCGAGATGAGCACAGGCGCTTTCGCGCTGCGGATCGCCTCGGCGAGCTCGGCCACTTCGCGCGGATCGGGATGCGGCCGGCGGATACGCCAGATTTTCGGCTCGAAGAAACTTTCGGGATAGTCATAGGCCTCCGCCTGCACGTCCTGACAGAAGGCGAGCGTGACCGGCCCGCAATCCGCCGGATCGGTCATCACGCGCATCGCCCGGGGCAGGGCGGTGAGCAAATGCTCGGGACGGCTGATGCGGTCGAAGTAGCGGCTGACCGGGCGGAAGCAATCGGTCACGCTCATCACGCCGTCGTTGAAATCTTCGATCTGCTGCAGCACGGGGTCCGGCCGGCGGTTGGCGAAGACATCGCCGGGGATCAGCAGCACCGGCAGACGATTGACATGCGCGAGCGCCGCGGCCGTCACCATATTTGTCGCACCCGGCCCGATCGACGAGCTGACCGCCATCGCTTTTTTGCGCTTCATCGTCTTGGCGTAGGCAATGGCCGCGTGAGCCATGGTCTGCTCGTTCTGTCCGCGCCAGGTCGGCAACGTGGCGCTGACACCCTGCAAGGCTTCGCCGACGCCCGCCACATTGCCGTGGCCGAAAATCGCCCAGACGCCTTCGATGAAGCGCTCGCCGCCTTCGGTCATCTGCACGGACAGCCATCGCATCATTGCCTGCGCAGCCGTCAACCGGACCGTCTTCATGAATGCGCTCCCGATCGTGTATTTGTATGGAGGCGGGCTTTGTCCCAGACCGTGCACAGGCGCTGATAGCGCTGGGCCATCGCTTCGACCGCGTCATCGTTTCCTATGCGTCCGGCAAGCCAGTCGCGCGCGACCTGGCCGAAGATCGTGCGTCCAACGGCGAAGCCCTTGACCAGGGGAAAGGCGGCGGCGATCCGAAAGCCCTCGGAAAGCTCCTCTTCCGGCGCATCGAGACCAAGCATGACGATGCCCCGCGTGTGCGAATCGTTCTCGCTCACCGCCGTGCAGGCCTTGGCCCATGCGCGCTCGGTTTTCAGGGTTTCGAGCTTCCACCAATCGGGGAAGACGCTCGCGCGATAGACGCGCCTGATGATGTCGGCGGTCGTGTTCTCGTCGACAGGCCCGACCTTCGAGGGGATGACCTCAAGCAGAAACTCCAGCCGGTTGCGGCGCGCCGCTTGAAACAGACGCGTCAGCACGGCGATTTGCTCGGCCCACATCTCCTCGGAATCGTCGGGATGGCAAAAGCACAGCACCTTGACGACATTCTCGAGCGGCCATTCCTCGAGGCCGCCGCAATCGGGACCGAGCTCCGGCTCCAGACTGAGCGGCCGCGACCCTGGCCATTCGACCGGGCGCCCGATCCACAGGCCAGTGCCGCTGGCGGTGTAGAGCGCATCGCGGCCAAGACGGGAATCGCAAAGGATTCCATAGCCCGATTGGCCCTTGGCGACCCTTAGCGCCGCCGCAAGGCAGAGCTCCTTGAAGGCTCCGATCTTTTCCGCCGTTGCGCCCTCCATCTCCTCCAGTTGCAGGCGATGGTCGAAGGCGAAAATACGGACATGCGGCCATTCGCCATGCCGGTTGGTCGACCAGTGGAGCTGCTCAAGCTCCTGATCTTTGCGCAGCGCTCTCTGCGTCACGCCGCGCTGCAGAAAAAACGCGAGTTCCACGGCGGAAGGGTAGGCCGGCGTGCAACCGTGGCGGCTAACCGCGAAGGCGCCGCAGGCATTGGCGTATTCGAGCGCGCGCGGCCAGGGCGCGTCCTCCAGCCAGCCCTTGATGAGACCGGACATGAATCCGTCGCCGGCGCCCAACACATTGAAGACTTCGATGGGAAAGCCCGGCCCTCGTTCGCCCGCGTCCAGTGTGGCGGGGATCGCGCCGGCGAAAACCACCGCGCCCTGGGCGCCGCGCTTGCAAACGAGCGTCGCGGAGGACACGGCTCGCACGCCGCGCAAGGCCGCCAAAGTGTCGGCCGAACCGCCGGCGATATGGAACTCCTCCTCGGTGCCGACAATCAGGTCGAACAGGTTGAGATGGCTCTGAAGCTTCGTGGTGACGGCGGCGCTTTCGATATAGCGGCTTTCTCCGGCGCCGTGGCCCGCGAGACCCCAGAGATTGGGGCGATAATCGATGTCGAGCGCCGTGCGCGCGCCATGTTTGCGCGCAAGGCGCAAAGCCTTGAGCACCGCCGCCTCGGTGCGGGGATGGCTCAGATGGGTTCCCGTCGCGACGACCGAGCGCGACTCTGCGATCAGCGCCTCGTCGATGTCGTCCTCGCACAACGCCATATCGGCGCAATCTGTCCGGTAGAAAATCAAGGGGAATTGCTTCTCGTCGCGAATGCCGAGCAGCACGAGCGCGGTCAGGCGCTCCGGGTCGGTCTTCACGCCGCGCACATCGACGCCTTCCTTGGCCAGTTCCTCACGAATGAACCGGCCCATATGTTCGTCGCCGACGCGGGTGATGAGCGCGGATTTCAGTCCGAGCCGCGCCGTGCCGGCCGCCATATTGGTGGGCGACCCGCCGATGTATTTGCGAAACGACGCCATATCCTCGAGCCGGCCGCCAACCTGCGCGCCGTAAAGATCGACCGAGGATCGGCCGATCGTTATCACGTCCAGAGGTTTCGCCATCATTCCGCTCGCCTGCGCTCCAACCCCGTTATGTTGAAGGGCGTCCTGTCTCACAAGGACTTCTCGACGAAATCCATGCTTTCCTTCGCCGCCCTCATCGGGTCGGCAAGGGCGTGGACCTCGCCGGCGAAGGGCTCGAAGCTGAAGGGCCCGGCATAGCCGGCCGCGAGCAGCCTGCGGATCTGCGACAGATTTTCGAGACGATCCCCCTTGTCGATCAGAATGCGATGAGCGTCGAGCATATCCGCGACGCTGAGGGAAGGGTCGGCGACCCCCGAAATATGCACGAGCCCGGTCCATTCCGGAAAAAACCGCGTCTCGCCGGCGAGATGGTGATGGAACGTGTCGTGGACCAGTTTATAGACGTCACGCCCATCCGCCGCCTCGATCGCCGCGATCGCGTCCCTTTTGGTGCGCAGCGAGGAAATCGGAAAGCCGAGCGGCTCGACAAGCCCGGTCAGTCCGCGCTCCTTCAGGATCGGCTTGAGCGCTTGCAGCGATTCGACGGCGCTCTCCAGCGCCACCCGCCGGCCATCGTTCAGCGGGCACATGACGAGCGCCTTGGCGCCGCATTTCTCGGCATAGTCGGCAAGCCTCGCCGCGCGCGCCGGGAGATCGCCGGACCAGACATTGAAAGGATAAAGCGCGTTGATCGAAATGATCGTGACGCCGTGTTTTGTCGCGGCCGCGCGAACCGCTTCCGGCGCCGTCGTTCCGACGACATCGGGCAGGTCGTTGCGAATTTCCACCTCGGTCGCGCCCAGAGCTTTTGCCTGGGCGAAGAAGGCTTCGAGCGGGAGCGTTGGCGCAAGGATATGGTTGAATGCAAAGCGCATAGTGTGTTCCGTTCAGTTGTAAAGTGCAGGTCGGGCCGGCGTCGCTATCGCAACGGGCTCGCCTTCACGCTCCTGCGCCGCGACGCAGGCGTCCGATGTGATCGCCGCCAGATAGCCGTCCCATGACGAAGGCCCGGCGACGCCGCCGCCCGCCGCCGCCTTGAGGAAATCGCGCAGCTCGACGTCATAGGAGTCGATGAAGCGATCCTTCCAGTCGGTCAGGATGGGATTTTGCAGCGTCGCGGCAAGCCGTGTCTTGACCGCCATAGGTTCGGGCAGCTTCGCGACGCCATCCTCGCCGACGATCTCGCACTGGATGTCGTAGCCATAGTGGCAATTGACGAAGATCTCGACGTCGATCAGCACGCCCTTCTTTGTCTCCAGCAGGACGATTTGCGGGTCGCGAAGCTTTGCGTGGCTTCGCGCAGCCTTGCGAGGATAGAGGACGCGCGCCGAAACATAGTCGTCATCGAGCAGCCAGCGCAGAACGTCGATCTCATGGATCAGCGTGTCGTGTATGGCCATCGGCGTAACATATTGCTCGGGAACCGTCGGATTGCGATGAGCGGCATGAACCAGAATCGGCGCGCCGATCTTGGCCCCGACAGCCTGCTTCAGCGCGACATAGCCGGCGTCGTAGCGGCGCATGAAGCCGACCTGCACGAGCCGCTTGCCATGCTTGACTTCGGCCTCGACGATGCGCTTTGCCCCCTCGGCGGTCGTCGCCAGCGGCTTTTCGCAAAAGCAGGGTTTGCCAGCGGCGATGGCGGCCAGCGCATATTGCTCGTGCGTGGCGCCCCAGGAGGTGATGAGAACCGCGTCGACTTTTGGCGAGGCGATCAAAGCCTCTCCCGTCTCAAAAATCTCGGCCGTCTTTGCGACCTCGGCTTTGACCTTCTCGGCGGAAGTGCGATTGACGTCGGTGAGCGCCACGATTTCACCGCCGGCAAGCACCTGGCTGATGCGGCGGGTATGGTCGCGTCCGATCGCGCCGGTGCCGATTACCCCGATACGTACAGTCATGCGTCATCCTCTATGTCGCCCACAAATCGGGCCTTATCTGCTTTTGGCAGGCTCCAACTTCCGATGTTTGTCGATGTAGCGCTGCATTTCCGCGCGCATGAACTTGCTCGACTCGTCGGCGCGGTCCTCCCAGGCGAAGACGCAGGCCGTCATGATTCCATCGAAGCCGATTTCGGCCAGCGCGCCGAAGAAATCGTCCCACGGCACTTCGCCCTGACCGATGTTGAGATGCTGGTGAACGCGGGCATTCG
The DNA here is from genome assembly GCA_004799435.1 of Bradyrhizobium sp. Classification (GTDB taxonomy): domain Bacteria; phylum Pseudomonadota; class Alphaproteobacteria; order Rhizobiales; family Beijerinckiaceae; genus Roseiarcus. The sequence goes on along the minus strand of SSMV01000159.1, from coordinate 3,919 downwards.
TGCCGGGCGGGTTGAGGATGTAGCGCAGACCGGACGACGCGCGATGATTGAAAGTGTCGCCGACATGGACGTGAGCGAGCACATCGGCGCATTCGCGCAGCATGGCCTTTGTGTTGTCGCCAAAATAAAACGTGTGCGGCGCGCAATAGAGGAACTTGACGCGCGGCGAATTGACCGTCCGGATGATGTCGACCGCCGGCTGCAGCGTTTCACACCAGTCCTCGGGATGGGGTTCGATATGCAGCGTGATCTTCTCGCGTTCCAGAACCGGCACGAGCTCCTCCATCGAGCGCCACCACGCGTCTTCGCAAGCCTCGATCATCGAGCCCGTATGGCAGCAGTAGCATCCGCCCCTGTCGGGGTGGGGGCCGCGGCCGAATTCGGAATTCATCGTGTCGATTTCCATCTCGACGGCGATCTCGATGGCCCGTTTCCAGTGCCGTACAGCCGCCGCGCGCTCGACCTCGTCGTTCGACGCCCAGCGATACATCGGCAGGAGCGAGGCAATCTTCACGTCCGCCGCCGCGAGCGACCGGCGAAACGCCTTGATGCGTTCGGGGAAGACGCGCGGCGCCTTGAACCATTCGAGAAAGTCTCCGCGAGGGCTCAGTTCGATCCAGTCATAGCCTAGCTCGCGGACTTTGCCCGGCAGCGCTTCCAGCGACAGGTGTCGATGCATGAAGGGATCGAGGGCGATACGCATAAGGTTCTCCAAGACCGCTTGTTTCGCGGGCGACTCGACAGCGGGTTAACATGTCAGCGGGCGGCCCAGCTTTGCGGTCGCGCAGGCCTGTCGGGCAAATCTCCTCAGACGGACTTCCGACGGCGCTGACGATATTGGTCGGCTACGACCGCCGCGATGATGACGCCGCCCTTGATGATTTCCTGGTAATGCGCATCGACGTTGAGGAAGGTGAAGCCGGACGTCAGGATGCCGAGAATGACGGCGCCGATCACCGTGCCCGTGATGCGGCCGACGCCGCCTGAGAGCGAGGAGCCGCCGATGACCGAGGCGGCGATTGCGTCGAGTTCGAAGCCGGCGCCGACGCCGGCCTGTCCGCTGATGGCGCGGGCCGTATGGACGACGCCGGAGAGGCCGGAAAGAAGGCCGGCGATCGAGTAGACGAGCACCATGTGACGCTCGACATTGATGCCCGAGACTCGCGCCGCCAGGAGATTGGCGCCAATCGCGTAAGTGAACTTCCCGTAGCGCGTGAAACGCAGCGCAATGTGAAATATGAAGGCGACGCCGAGGAAGATGATGACCGGCCACCAACCAGAACCGATCGCAGCGAAGGGATCGTCGAGATTTCCGATCGGTTGGCCATTGGTGTACCAGTCGGCGACGCCGCGCGCCGAAACCATCATGCCGAGGGTCGCGATGAAGGGCGGGATTTTGGTGAAGGCGATCAACGAACCGTTGATGAGCCCCGCGACCAGACCGCATAGCAGGCCGGCGGCGACGGGAAAGATTGGATTGAGCCCGGTCAGGCTCGGATAGATGGCGTGCGAGTAGCCCGCAACCTGAGCGAGACTGGCGGCGATCATTGCGGTCATGCCGACCACGGAGCCTGACGACAAATCGATGCCGCCCATGATGATGATCTGAGTGACGCCGACGGCGATGATGCCGATCTCGGCCTCCTGCAGGATCATGATCTTGAGCCGCAGCGGGTTGGCGATGAAACTCTGTCCGACGAAGATCCATCCGAGGATTTCGAATAGAATCATCATCCCGATCATTACGCCGAGGATGCTGAGTTCGGCGGGCAGGCGGCGACGCCCGGCGCGGGGGGCATCACTCGTCGGGGACGTTGCAGAAGCGTTGGGGGCCATCGAGATCTGTCCTTAAATTTGCGGCTCCGACCTTCAGCGCGAGGCGAGTTCCATGATGCTGACCTGGTTGGCGTCCTTGCGATCGAGAATTCCTGTCATGCGGCCTTCGTGCATGACGAGCACGCGGTCGCTCATGCCGAGCACTTCGGGCAGTTCGGACGAGATCATCAGGATCGCGACGCCCTGCGACGCAAGTTCGGTGATGAGTTTGTGAATCTCGGCCTTGGCGCCGACATCGATGCCGCGCGTGGGTTCATCGAGGATGAGGATTCGCGGCTTTGTCATCAACCAGCGCGCGATCAGCACTTTCTGCTGATTGCCACCCGAGAGGTTGATGATCGGTTCCTCCAGATCGGGCGTGCGCACCCGAAGCCGCTGCTTTTGCTGCTGGCAGAGCTGCTCGATTTCTCTTTCGTGCACGAAGCCGGCGCTGGCGTGGCCGCGTCTCAACAGCGCCACCTGCATGTTCGACACAATGTCGAGCACGAGAAAGCAGCCGGTATCCTTTCGATCTTCCGTAAGGAACCCCATACCGGCGTCCATCGCGACGCCTGGATTCTTCATGTTGAATTGTTTGCCCTCGATAAGGATCTGCCCGGCGGTCGCCGGCGTTACGCCGAAAAGCGTCTCGGCGACATTCGAGCGGCCAGACCCGACCAGACCTGCGAAGCCCAGGATCTCGCCTTTCCGCAAATCGAAGGACACGTCACGAAACCGGCCTTCGAGCGCAAGACCGCGCACCGAGAGGATGACGTCGCCGATCGGCACGATCTCCTTCGGAAACATCTGGGTGATTTCGCGCCCGACCATCAAACGAATGATCTCGTCGCGCGTGACGGCGGAAGCAGGATGCTCCGCGATGAACCGGCCGTCGCGAAACACCGACACTTCGTCGGCGATCTCGAAGAGCTCGTTCATCTTGTGCGTGATATAGATGATGCCCTTCCCTTGCTCCTTCAGCGTCCGGATGATGCGGAAGAGATGCTCGACCTCGCGTTCGGTCAACGCGGAAGTCGGTTCATCCATGATCAGGATGTCGGAGTCGTAGGAGACGGCCTTGGCGATCTCGACCATCTGCCGATTGGCGACCGAGAGATCACGGACTTCCGCCTCGGGATCGAGGGGGATGTCGAGACGGCTGAAGAGCTCTTGCGTTCGACGCCGCATCTCCTCATGGCGGACGAAGCCGAGGGCGTTGAGTGGTTCGCGGCGGATCCAGATGTTCTCCGCGACGGTCATAAAGCTCATCAGGTTGAGTTCCTGATGAATCATCGCGATGCCGTATTGCAGCGCGTCCAACGGCGAGGTCAGGCGAATTTCCTGACCCTTCATTCTGAAGGAGCCGGTGTCGGGCGTGTAGACGCCGGCGATAATCTTCATCAGCGTCGATTTGCCGGCGCCGTTCTCGCCCATCAGCGCATGCACATGACCGCGCTTCAATCGGAACGACACGTCATCCAGCGCGAGGACGCCCGGGAAGGCCTTGCGAACCCCTTCCACTTCGAGAAGGTAGTCGCTGCTCGGGACGGCGCCGCAGTTGCGGATCGCCTCCGCGGTCGTGGGACTCAAACTGGCCATGGCCGGCCCTCCCGTGGTCGGGAATGCCCCTTCCGTTTTCCGGAAGGGGCGTTTTCGCTCAGTTCTTCTTGGCGAACTGGTCCATATTGGCGGGCGTCACGAGCTGGAACGGCACGTTGACCACACGCTCGACAGTCTTGCCGGCGGCAATCGCCAGCGCCGTATCCACGGCGCCCTTGCCCTGGCCAGCAGCGTCCTGGAACACCGTGACCTTGAGATCGCCGGCCTTCATCGAAGCGAGCGCGTCTTGCGTGGCGTCAACGCCGCCGACAATCGCCTTCTTGGTGTCGGCGCCGGCCGATTTCATCGCCTGAAGCGCGCCGATCGCCATTTCGTCATTGTTGGCGACGACTGCATCGTACTGAAGTCCTTTGGACAGCCAGTTGGTCATCAGGTTCTGGGCCTGCGTGCGGTCCCAATTTGCTGTCTGTTCAGCGATGATTTTGATGCCGCTGCAGTCCGAGGTTTTCAGCACGTCATGCACGTCGGCGGTGCAGCGCACTGC
>SSMV01000158.1 GCA_004799435.1 Bradyrhizobium sp. | reverse complement strand
CTCTAAAACCCCTGATCCGCAAGCCCTCGCCGGCAGGCCGCCGATTTGAGCTATGGAACGGTCCGTGACTGTCGCATTGCCCCGCTTTCGCCCGGCGCAGATTGTCCTGGCGGCGGTTGTCGCGCTCGCGCCCGCAACAGCTTCGGCCCATCCCCATGTCTGGGTGACCGTCAGAAGCCAGATCGGCTTCTCTCCGGACGGAAAGGTCGCCTCCGTCACCCATGACTGGGTGTTCGACGAAATGTATTCCTCTTTCGCCACTCAGGGGCTGGCCAAGCCCGGCGAACTGGTCAAGCGCGAGGTCTTCGCGCCGCTGGCGCAGGAAAACGCCGGCGGTCTCGCCCAGATCGGCTATTTCACGACGCTCAAAATCGAGGGCAAGACGGCGGAATTCGCACCCGTGAACGACGGCGATTATTGGATGGAGGAACGGCCGGACCATCTGGTCACGTTCCATGTCGTACTTCATCTCAAGACGCCGACCGCGCCGGGACCCTATTTTTCGCTGCTGGTCGCCGACCCGGAATATTTCATCGATTTCGAATTCGACGACAATGACGCGATCAGCCTTGCCGCGGCGCCGTCAGGCTGTTCGGCGTCGATCGCCAAGCCCAAGCCGCTCGCCGATCAGGACAAGCAGAAGCTCTCCGAATCCTTCTTCACCAATCTCGCGCCTGGCTCCGATTTCGGGTTCAAGATGGCGAGCCGCGCGATCGTCGCTTGCCCGTGAGACGCTTCGGATGAGATTCTCTTGCTTATGAGAAAAGTTTCATCGCCACGATGGATCGCTCGCGTTCTGTCGAGCGCCGGCCTCGCGGCGCTCGCCGTCGGGCCAGCCTTGGCGCAATTCGCGCAACGCCCCTTCGCGGTTGGCGGCGGCGAAGGCGGCGGCGGCGCAAGCGGCGGAATTACCGGCTGGATCATGGCGACGCAATCGTCGCTGACCCATCTGATCGCCGCCGACGTCAAGGCGATGCACGACAATCCCGCCGCTATCTGGGGGCTGGTCGGCATCGGCTTCGCCTATGGCGTCGTGCACGCCGCCGGTCCGGGCCACGGCAAGGCGGTGATCGCCTCCTACATGCTGGCGAGCGACCGCGCGCTGAAGCGCGGCCTCGTGCTCGCCTTCCTCGCCGCGCTGCTGCAGGGCTTCGTGGCGGTGGCGCTGGTCGGCGCGGCGGCGCTAATTTTCAACGCTACTTCGGCCGAGATGAACCATGCCGCCGACTGGCTGGCGCTGGCGAGCTACAGCGGACTGATCGCCATCGGTCTCTGGCTGAGCTGGAACAAGGGACGCGCCCTGATCGCCGCGTGGCGGGCGCGTCAGGCCTATCGCGCCGCGCTCGCCCATGGCGCGCTTTACGCCGGCGCGCCGTGGCGACAAGGCGCCGGTTCGGCGGGCGCGCTGGCGCTGCGCGCCTATGAGCCCGACCCCGCCGCGCCCGACGCCATTCCGGGCGTCGATCCCGCCGAATGCGGACATATGCATGCGCCCGACCCCTCGACGCTCGAAAGCAGCTTCTCATGGCGCAGCGCCGCGGCGACGGTGCTGGCGGCGGGATCGCGCCCCTGCTCCGGCGCCATTCTGGTGCTGATCTTCGCCCTCGCCCAAGGCCTGTTCGCCGCCGGGATTCTGGCGACTTTCGCCATGTCGCTCGGCGTCGCGCTGACGACCGGCGCGCTGGCGGTCGCCGCCGTCTTCGCCAAACGCCTCGCCATGCGTCTGGCGGCGGGCGAAGATTCGCGCATGGCGCTCGCGGCGCGCGGCGTCGAATTCTTCGCCGCGCTGCTGATCGTCGTCTTTGGCGCGGCGCTGCTCGTCGGCGCGCAGAGCATGGGCTGAGCGTGGCGGTCGCGTCCGACGAACTCATCGCCTATCTCGATTCGCTCGACGTCGCCTCGGCGACGGTCGAACATCCGCCGCTGCATACGGTCGAACAATCCCGCGCGCTACGCGGCGACATCCCCGGCGGCCATGTCAAGAATCTGTTCGTCAAAGACAAGAAGGGGCGTCTCTTCCTGCTGGTGGTCGAGGAGGACGCGCGCGTCGATCTCAAGCGGGTGCATGAGCGGATCGGCGCGCAGGGACGCGTCTCCTTCGGCTCGGCCGAGCTTTTGGAGAGCGTCTGGGGGGTCAAGCCCGGCGCCGTCACGCCTTTTGGCGCCATCAACGATCACAAGGGCCTTGTCACCGTGGCGCTGGACGCAACGATGATGCGCCACGAGCGGCTCAATTTTCACCCGCTCGTCAACACCAGGACCACCGGGCTGGCGAGCCGGGATCTGGTCAAATTTCTTCGCGCGGTCGGTCACGAGCCCCTGATCGTCGAACTTGGCTCGGAAAGCGTTGAATAATCGCGCCGAGGACGCCATTTAAGGCCCGGGCCGCCGAAGGCCCTTTTGGAGTGACGCGATATGGCCAATAGCGTGGGCGCCGGCGCCCCGACCCCGGTCAAGGAGGTGACCACGGCGTCGTTCCGGGCCGATGTGATCGCCGCCTCGGCGACCCAGCCGGTGCTGGTCGATTTCTGGGCGCCGTGGTGCGGACCCTGCAAGCAACTGGCCCCGGCGCTGGAGAAAGCGGTCGCGGATACGGGCGGCAAAGTCGCTCTGGTCAAGATGAACATCGACGACCATCCCCAGATCGCCGGCCAGCTCGGCATACAATCCATCCCGGCGGTCATCGCTTTCGACAAGGGCCAGCCGGTCGACGGCTTCGTCGGCGCGCTGCCCGAAAGCCAGGTGCGCGGTTTCATTGAGCGACTGGTCGGGCCGCTTGGCGCCGGCGGCGACGAATTGATCGCCGAAGCCGAAGCGGCCGCCGCCGCGGGCGATACGGCTGGCGCGGCGGCGCTTTACGCCCGCGTGCTGACCGAGGACGAGACCAATCTCAAGGCGATCGCCGGTCTCGCGAAGCTGCATGTCGACGCCGGCGATCTTGAACAGGCCAAGGGCGTGCTGTCGATGGCGCCGCCTCCCGCCACCGGGCAATCGCCCGATCCCGTGATCGCCACGGTCCTCGCCGCGCTGCATGTCGCCGAACAGGCGGCTTCGGTCGGCGATCTCGGCCCGCTGGAGCAGGCGGTCGCGGCCGATCCCGGCAATCATCAGGCGCGCCTCGACCTGGCGCTGGCGCTCAACGCCCGAGGGCGACGCGACGAGGCGGCCGACCATCTGCTGGCGATCGTCAAGCGCGACCGCAAATGGAACGACGAAGCGGCGCGCAAGCAATTGCTGCAGTTCTTCGAGGCCTGGGGTCTCATGGATCCCGCGGCGGTGACGGCGCGGCGCAAATTGTCCGCAATCCTGTTTTAACGGCCGCATGGCCATAAGCCCTTCAAGTCGAGCGCCATGAAATTCTATCGGGACTATCGTCGCCCGCGCGACATGCCGCGGACGCTGCCTCTGTTTCCGCTCGCCGGAGCGCTGCTGTTGCCGCGCCGTCCGATCCAGCTCACGATCTTCGAGCCGCGCTATCTCGAAATGCTCGACGACGCGCTGGCGGGAGAGCGCCTGATGGGCGTCATCCAGCCCGCCGCGGGCGACGACGCGCGCGGCCAAAAGCCGGAGCTGTTCGCGGTCGGCTGCGCCGGCCGCATCGTCCAATATGCCGAGATTGGCGAGAAGCGATGCTTTCTCACCCTAATGGGCGTGGCGCGTTTCCGTATCGCCGAGGAGCTCGAAGTCTCAACCCCTTATCGCGCGGCGGCCGCTGATTATTCCGGCTTCGTCGACGACTTCAAGGAGGGCGTCGGTCAGGAAGACGTCGACCGGCGGGCTTTGGTCGACGCCTTGCGCGCCTTCGCCGACGCCAATGATGTCGGGGTCGACTGGGACGATATTGAAAAGGCCTCCAACGAGACTCTGGTCAATGCGCTCTCCATGCTCAGCCCCTATGGGACCAAGGAGAAGCAGGCGCTGCTCGAAGCGGGCGATCTCAAGTCGCGCGCCGAAATTCTGGTGGCGATCTCGCAGGTCGAACTCGCGCGCGGCGACGACCCGACCCATCATCTACATTAGGCGCCGGGCGGGCGTCTTTTAAGACGCGACGCCCGGCGAGAATTGATCCGTCTCACGCGCCGCCGGCGTTGCAGCGCGCCGCGACCGTGCGTCCGGCAACAAAGAGACCGCCGCCAGTCTGATCCGTGCAGCTATTGCCATAAAGCGGGGTTGTCCCGTGCCCATTGGCGCCGCTCGGGCCGCTCGGGCCAGGACCGCTCGGGCCGGGGCCGCTGGCGCCATGGCCGGCAGGCGCGGCCGATGCGACGGCGACGCTGAGGGTGAGAAGCGCCGCAGCGGCGGCGGCGAAGAACGTCGTATTGCGTGTCATGGCGTCGGCTCCTGTCATAGCCTGCCGGTCGCCTCTTGCGCCGCCGGGCTTCGATGTACGCTTACGGGACGCCGTGGACGCCGCCCCGCATCATCCGCATTGAGCGCCGGGCGGGGGTCTTTAAGACGCGTCGCCCGACGAAGATTGATCGGTCTCAGGCGCCGCCGGCGTTGCAACGCGTCACGAGCGTGCGTCCGCCGCCGGCCTGATCGGTGCAGCTATTGCCATAGAGCGGGGTCGTTCCGTGCCCATTGACGCCGCTCGGGCCAGGGCCAGGCCCGCTCGGACCGGGACCGCTCGGGCCGGGGCCGTTCGCGCCCGGATGGCCGGTGGTCGCGGCCGATGCGGCGGCGATGCTGAAGGTGAGGAGCGCCGCAGCAGCAGCGGCGGCAAAGAAAGTCGTGTTGCGTGTCATGGCGTCGACTCCTGTCCTGGCCTGTCGGTCGCCTCTCGCGCCGCCAGCCTTCGACCCAGGCTTACGGGACGGCGGTTTGGACGCGGCCGCCGCGCCCGGCTAGGCTCACCTTCACGATGAGCGGCGAGAATTCCCTGCAAAGCGACGACCCTTTCGAGTTGCGCCGCTTCGTTGCCGCGCAGGCGACGACCTACGCCGCGGCGCTCGCCGAACTGCGAGCCGGCCGCAAGAAAAGCCACTGGATGTGGTTCGTCTTTCCGCAAATGCGAGGGCTCGGATCGTCGCCCATGGCGGAGTTCTATGGCGTCGGCTCGCTCGACGAAGCGGGCGCCTATCTCGCCCACCCACTGCTCGGCGCGCGGCTGCGCGAAAGCCTCGCGGCGGTGATCGCGCACGCCAACCGGCCGCTGGCCGAGATCCTCGGTTCTCCCGACGATCTCAAATTCCGCTCTTCCATGACCCTCTTTGCGCGGGCGACGGGTGGAGGCGAGCCGATTTTTCAGCAGGCGATCGAGCGCTGCTGTGGGGGCGAAGCCGACTTGCGCACGCTCGCGCTAATCGACGCGCAGATGCGTTCGGGATGAGGACGCGCATGACTCTGAAAGCCGTCGCGCCAGTCGTCGCCCTCGTGGCGCTCATCTGCGTCGCAGCGCACGCCGCTTCGCCGCCGGCCGTCGAATCCGAACGCGGCATGGTCGTGACCGCACAGGCGCTGGCGACAAGAGTCGGCGCCGATATTCTCGCCCACAACGGCAATGCGATCGACGCCGCCGTCGCGGTCGGCTACGCCGAGGCGGTGGTCAACCCGTGCTGCGGCAATATCGGCGGCGGCGGCTTCATGCTGATCCATATCGCCAACACCGGCCGCGATGTGGCGATCAATTTTCGCGAACGCGCGCCGGCGGCGGCGACCGCCTCAATGTATCTCGACGCGACGGGACAACCGATTGCCGGCGCCAGCCTCGACGGCTATCGCGCCGTGGCGACGCCCGGCACGGTGCTCGGTCTCGACGCCGCGCTCGCCGAATACGGCACGATGACGCGGACGCAAGCGATGGCGCCGGCGATCGCGCTGGCGCGCGACGGCTTCATCCTGACGCGGCCCGACGCCGACATCATCGACGCCTTCGCGCCGCGCTTCGCCGGCGATCCCGAAGCGGCGCATATCTTTCTCCGCCCGGACGGCAAGCCCTTGCAGCCAGGCGATCGGCTGATCCAGAGCGATCTCGCCGCAACGCTGCAGGCGATCGCCGACAATGGCCCCGACGCGTTCTATAAGGGCGCGCTGCCGGCGAAGGTCGAAGTGGCGATGCGCGTGCATGGCGGCATTCTGACCGCCGCCGATTTTGCCGATTACCGGATCGAAGAAAGCTCGCCGCTAAGCTGCGCCTATCGCGGCTACATGTTTCTGGCGCCGCCGCCGCCCTCCTCGGGCGGCGTCACGCTCTGCGAAATGCTCAACATCCTCGAAGGCTATGACCTGCGCGGCTTTGGCTTTCATTCGGCGATGAGCATGCATCTGATGGTCGAGGCGATGCGCCGCGCCTATTTCGACCGCAACGCCAATCTCGGCGATCCCGATTTTGTTCATAACCCGCTCGACCACTTGCTGAGCAAGGATTACGCGGCCGAATTGCGCGCCGCGATCGCGCCGGACAAGGCGACGCCCGACGCGGCAATCGCGCCCGGCGCTCGCGAGAAGGCTGAGACCACCCACTATTCGGTGATCGACCGCTGGGGCGACGCGGTCTCCGCCACTTATACGATCAACGGCCCCTTCGGCGCCGGGGTCATGGCGCCGAGCGCCGGCTTTTTCCTCAATGACGAGATGGATGATTTCACCACCAGACCAGCGAGCGGCAATCTCTACGGACTGGTCCAGGGCGCGGCCAACGCCATTGCGCCGGGCAAGCGACCGCTCTCCTCGATGGCGCCGACGCTGGTGATGAAAGATGGCCGAGTCGTCTATGCGCTGGGCTCGCCAGGCGGCTCGCGCATCATCACCGCTGTGCTCGAGACGGCGGTCAACCTCATCGACTATGGCCTGTCGCCGCAGGAAGCGGTCGACGCCCCGCGCTTCCACCATCAGGGCGCGCCGAATGCGCTCTTCGTCGAGCCCTTGGCGCTGTCGCCCGACACCGCCCGCCTCCTCGCCGCGATGGGCTACAAAATCATCGCTCAGCCGCCCTGGGGCGCGGTCGAGTTGATCGCCGCGCCCGCCGCGGCGACGACGGCCGCCGCGACAGGATCATTCGTTCCCGATGTCGCTATCGGCGGCGACTTGCGGCCCGGTTTCGTCTATGGGGCCAATGACGATCGTCGCCCGGCCGGGCTGGCGGCCGGCGACTGAGAGACGATTTCGATGTTCGCAGCCACGCTTCTCACCCTCTTCCCCGAGATGTTTCCCGGACCGCTCGGCGTCAGCCTCGCGGGCGACGCGCTGGCGCGCGGGCTGTGGTCATGCGAGGCGCGCGACATTCGCGCCCATGGGCTGGGACGCCATCGCGCGGTCGACGATACGCCGGCCGGCGGCGGCCCCGGCATGGTGATGCGCGCCGACGTGCTGGCGGCGAGCCTGGACGCGGCGGCGGGTGACGATCCGCGGCCGCGCCTGATTATGAGCCCGCGCGGGACGCCGCTGACGCAGGCGCAAGCGCGCCGCTGGGCGGCCGGGCCTGGGCTTGTCATCCTCTGTCCCCGCTTCGAGGGCGTCGACGAACGGATCATCGAAGGCCGCAAGCTGATCGAGGTCTCGATCGGCGATTATGTGCTCTCGGGCGGCGAGATCGCCGCGCTGGCCGTGCTCGACGCCTGCGTGCGGCTGATCCCCGGCGTCATGGGGAAGATTGAGTCTGGCGATAGCGAAAGCTTCGAGACCGGCCTGCTCGAATATCCGCAATACACGCGTCCGCGCGAATGGGAAGGCCACGCCATACCGGACGTGCTGCTCAATGGCGATCACGCACGAATCGAAAAATGGCGACGCGACGAAGCGGAGCGGATCACCCGCGAAAGACGGCCGGATTTGTTGTGAGCCGCGCGCCTAGCGCGTCGGCGTCGGATGCTCGCCGCGATAGTCGTAGAAGCCGCGCTGCGTCTTGCGGCCGAGCCAGCCGGCCTCGACATATTTCACCAGCAGCGGACAGGGCCGATATTTGGAATCGGCGAGCCCCTCATGCAGCACCTGCATGATGCTCAGACAAGTGTCGAGGCCGATGAAATCGGCAAGCTGCAACGGCCCCATCGGGTGATTGGCGCCAAGCCGCATGGCGGTGTCGATCGACTCGACCGAGCCGACCCCTTCGTAAAGCGTGTAGATCGCCTCGTTGATCATCGGCAGCAGGATGCGGTTGACGATGAAGGCGGGAAAATCCTCCGACATCGTCGCCGTCTTGCCGAGCCGCACCACGAAAGCCTTGGCGGTCTCGAAGGTTTCGTCGGTGGTGGCGATGCCGCGGATCAGCTCGACCAGCTGCATGCGCGGCACGGGATTCATGAAATGGATGCCGATGAAGCGATCGGGATGCGCGGTCCCCGAAGCGAGCCTTGTGATCGAGATCGACGAGGTGTTGGAGGCGAGGATGGTTTCAGGCTTCAGATGGCTGCGCAGTCCCGCGAAGATTTTACGCTTGACCTCTTCGCTCTCCGCCGCCGCCTCAATGACCAGCGAACATTTGGAAAGCTCTTCGAAACTCGCGGCGATCCCAAGACGGTCGAGCGCCGCCTTGCGCCCGGCCTCGTCGAGCTGACCCTTGGCGATCTGACGCGACAGATGGCCGCTGATCGTCGCCAGCGCGCCCCTTACGCGGTCTTCCGCAATGTCGTTGATCAGCACGTTGATGCCGGCCTGAGCGCAGACGAGCGCAATGCCGGCCCCCATTTGACCGGCGCCGATCACGCCTACCGTATCAATCGACATTGCCATCGCCGGCCCCAGCAGCGCTTACGTCCAATTCGATCATAGACCAGCGCCGCCTCGCGTCCAGAGCGGCGCCGTCGCGTCTCATCGCCCGATCTTGCCCAATTCCTCGGCGAATTCGGGCAAAGCGGTGAACAGATCGGCGACCAGACCAAAGTCGGCGATCTGGAAGATCGGCGCCTCTTCGTCCTTGTTGATCGCGACGATCACTTTCGAATCCTTCATGCCGGCGAGATGCTGGATCGCGCCGGAAATGCCGATCGCAATATAGAGATCGGGCGCAACCACCTTGCCGGTCTGTCCGACCTGCCAATCATTGGGCGCATAGCCGGCGTCGACCGCGGCGCGCGAAGCGCCCATCGCGGCGCCGAGCCGATCGGCGATCGGCTCGACATAGGTTTTGAAATTCTCCGCCTTTTGCATGGCGCGCCCGCCAGCGATGACGATCTTGGCCGAGGCGAGTTCGGGGCGGTCGGACTTGGCGAGCGCCTCGCTGACGAAGCGCGAAAGGCCGCCGTCGCCAACCGCCGCGACCGGTTCGATCGGCGCGCTCCCGCCTTCGCCGACCGCGGCGAAAGCGGTGGCGCGCACCGTGGCGACAAGCTTGGCGTCGCTCGATTCCACCGTCTGGATGGCGTTGCCGGCGTAGATCGGTCGCTCAAAGGTTTTCGGTCCGAGCACTTTTGTGACGTCGGAGACCTGCATCACATCGAGCAGCGCCGCGACCCGCGGCAACACGTTTTTGGCGAAGGTGGTGGCGGCGGCGAGGATCGCGTCGTAATCGGGCGCGAGCGATACGATCAGCGCCGCCAGCGGTTCGGCAAGGCCATGCGCGTAGATCGCGTCGTCGGCGATGCGCAGCTTTCTGACGCCGGCGAGCTTGGCGGCCGCAGCGGCGGCGCCCGCGAGATCATGACCGGCGAGCAGCAGATCGACCGGCGCGCCGAGTTGCGCGGCGGCGCTCAAGGCGCGGGCAGTCAACTCGCTCAAACGTCCGTCGGCGGTTTCTGCGACGAGCAGCGTGGCCATATCAGATCACTCCCGCGTCGCGGAGCTTGGCGACCAGTTCGGCGACCGATTTGACTTTGACGCCGGCTTTTCGTCCGCTCGGCTCGGCGGTCTTGAGAATCTTCAGTCGCGGCGCGACGTCGACGCCGTAATCGGCCGGCGTCTTCTCGTCGATCGGCTTCTTCTTCGCCTTCATGATATTGGGTAGCGAGGCGTAGCGCGGCTCGTTGAGCCGCAAATCGGAGGTGACGATCGCCGGCAACTTCAGCGCCACGGTCTGCAGCCCGCCGTCGACTTCGCGGGTGACGAGAACCTCGCCATCGCCTAGTTCGACCTTCGAGGCGAAAGAGCCCTGCGGCCGGCCGGTCAGCGCCGCCAGCATCTGGCCGGTCTGGTTGCAATCGTCGTCGATCGCCTGCTTGCCGAGGATCGCCAGACCCGGCTGCTCGGCCTCAAAAACGCCCTTGAGAATCTTGGCGACCGCAAGCGGCTCGACCATTGCGTCGGTCTTGACCAGGATGCCGCGGTCGGCCCCCATCGCCAGCGCGGTGCGCAGCGTCTCGGTCGCCTGCGCGGGGCCGATGGAAACCGCGATAACCTCGCTCGCCTTGCCCGCTTCCTTCAGTCGCAACGCCTCTTCGACGGCGATTTCGTCGAACGGATTCATCGACATTTTAACATTGGCGAGCTCGACCCCCGAGCCGTCCGCCTTGACGCGGATCTTGACGTTGTAATCGACGACCCTTTTGACGGGGACGAGAATTTTCATGGCTTGGGCGATCCCTCTGCGTCTCGCGCAGTCGACCCGAAATGGCGGTCGCCACCCCTAATCGCGAGATTTGCGCGAGTCAACGCAACCGTCTCCGCGTAGCCCCACCGCCGCCCTTGCCGCCCGGGCAAGTCATTGGCTATACCGGTCAAAGGCGACCAACGGAGGCGCCAACGGGGACGTTTCGACTGGCGGGGCGCAAAGACGGGGGCGCGACGGGGCGCGACGCGAGACAGAACGGCGCTACGCGAGGCCCTCCGAACGGCAATAGGGATTGGTGATGCGCGCGCCGGGCGGACCGCGACTCTTGCTGCGACGGCTCCGCGAGGTCATGGCGGAGCCCGTCACCGCGCAGGCGCGCCTCGACCGCATCGTGGTCCTGATCGCCTCCAACATGGTCGCCGAAGTCTGCTCGCTCTATGTGGCGCGCGCCGACGGCCCGCTTGAACTCTACGCCACCGAGGGTCTGAACCGCGAAGCGGTGCATTTGACGACAATGCGGCCGGGCGAAGGCCTGGTCGGTCTGATTGCGGCGACCGCCGAACCGCTGGCGCTGTCGGACGCGCAGAACCATCCGGCTTTCTCCTATAAGCCGGAGACGGGCGAAGAGATCTATCAATCCTTCCTCGGCGTGCCGGTGCTGCGCAGCGGCGCGACGCTCGGCGTGCTGGTGGTGCAGAACCGGGCGCGGCGCACCTATTCCGAAGAAGAGATGGAGGCGCTGCAGACGACGGCGATGTTGCTCGCCGAAATGATCGCCTCAGGCGAATTGCAGTCGATCGGCGGCCAGGGCGCGGCGATTGCGCTAAGGAGCGCCGTGACGCTGGCCGGCCAGCCGATCGCCGAAGGCCTGGGCTTGGGGCGTGTCGTCCTCCATCAGCCGCGCGTCGCGGTGGGCAAGATCGTCGCCGACGACGTCGCCTTTGAACTCGACCGCCTTGAGAAGGCGATCGACGCGATGCGCGCCTCGGTCGACGCGCTGATCGACCGCAGCGACGACGGCCGTTCGGGCGAACATCGCGACGTTCTCGAAGCCTTTCGCATGATCGCCCATGATCGCGGCTGGCTGCGCCGGCTACGCGAAGCGGTTACGAGCGGCCTGACCGCCGAGGCGGCGGTCGAGCGGGTGCAGAATGACGCGCGCGCGCGTCTGCAACGCCAGACCGATCCCTATCTGCGCGACCGCCTGCACGACCTGACCGACATTGCCAATCGCCTGCTGCATCAACTCGCCGGCCAGAGCCTCGTGCTGCAGCCGACCGAACTGCCCGAGAACGCCATTCTCGTTGCGCGTTCGATGAGCCCGGCGGCGCTGCTCGACTATGATCGTTCGCGACTGCGCGGCGTGGCGCTGGAAGAAGCCGGCGCCTCGAGCCATATCGCCATTGTCGCGCGCGCGCTCGGCATTCCCGCCGTCAGCGACATTCCCAACATCAGCGAAATCGTCGAGCAGGGCGACGCGATCATTGTCGACGGCCAGACCGGCGAAGTGCAGCTTCGCCCGCCGCCCGACGTCGAGGCGTCGTATGCTGAAAAGGCGCGTCTGCGCGCGCGCCGTCAGGACCAATATCGGGCGCTGCGCGACACGCCGAGCGTTACGCTCGACGGCGTCCCGATCGGGCTGCATATGAACGCCGGCCTGCTGATCGACATGCCGCATCTCGAGGAGACCGGCGCGCCGTCGATCGGCCTGTTTCGCACCGAGCTGCAATTCATGCTGGCGCCGCGCTTCCTGCGCCTCGAAGCGCAGGCGGCGCTCTATCGTTCAGTGCTCGAGGCGGCGGGCGAGCGCACGGTCACGTTCCGCACGCTCGATATCGGCGGCGACAAAATGCTGCCTTACATGAAGGATCTCGACGAGGAGAATCCGGCTCTGGGCTGGCGCGCGATCCGCATCGGGCTCGACCGGCCGGTTTTCCTGCGCCTGCAGCTCCGGGCGCTCCTGCGCGCCGCCATCGGCCGCGACCTCAAGGTGATGACGCCGATGGTCTCGACCGTCGGCGAATTCGTCGCCGCCCGGGAAATGCTCGATATGGAGGTCGATTTCGCCCGGCGCTGCGGGCGCGACCTGCCGCGCAGCATCGCCTTTGGCGCGATGGTCGAGGTGCCCTCGTTGCTGTGGCAGATCGACGAGATCGCGCGCGTCGCCGACTTCCTCTCGGTCGGCTCCAACGACCTGATGCAATATTTATTCGCCGCCGATCGGGTCAATAAGCGGGTCGCCGGCCGTTTCGACGCGCTGTCGACCAGTTTCCTGCGCCCACTGAAGACAATCGCCGACGCCGGGCTTCGCCATTCGACGCCGGTGACGCTGTGCGGCGAGATCGGCGGCCGGCCGCTCGAAGCGATGGCGCTGATCGCGCTCGGCTATCGTCAATTCTCGATGGCCGCCACCGCAATCGGCCCGGTCAAGGCGATGGTTCTGTCGCTCGATGCCGGCGAGGCGAAGCGCGAGCTGGATGCGTTGCTGGCTGACTCCGACCCCACCCAATCGCTGCGCGAACCGTTGCAGGCGATGGCCGAGCGCCTTGCGGTGCGCTTGTAGCGACGCTGGCCATCGCCCGCTCCGGAACGCAAACCCCTCCTTCCTCATTTTTTGCAAACCTGCCATGGCCGTCGCCGATCAGTTCGACATTATTCTTCGCCGGCACGAGGAAATCGCCGCGCGTCTCTCTGAGGGCGCGGGTGGCGGAGAATTCGCGTCGCTGTCGCGCGAACTCGCCGAACTTGAACCGGTCGCCAGCGCGATCCGCGCCTGGCGCGACAAGCAGCGCGAAGGCGCCGACCTCGTCGCGCTGCTCGCCGAGCCGGGTCTGGAGCCTGAAATTCGCGCCATGGCCGAGGCCGACCGCGCGCGCGTCGAGGCGGAGCTCGAGCCGATGGCGCAGGCGATCCGCCTCGCGCTATTGCCCAAGGACGCCGCCGACGAAGGCAATGTCATTCTTGAAGTGCGGGCGGGAACGGGCGGCGACGAAGCGGCGCTGTTCGCCGGCGATCTCTTTCGCATGTATGTCAAATACGCCGAGGCCAAGGGCTGGAAGGTCGATATCCTGTCGGCGAGCGAGGGAACCGCGGGCGGCTATAAGGAAGTCATCGCCGAAGTTGCGGGGCGCGGCGCCTATGCGCGGCTGAAATTCGAATCCGGCGTCCATCGCGTGCAGCGCGTGCCGGCGACGGAAGCGCAGGGGCGTATCCACACCTCGGCTGCGACGGTCGCCGTTCTGCCGCTCGCCGAGGAGATCGACCTGGCGATCAACGAAGCCGATCTCAAGATCGACACCATGCGCGCCAGCGGCGCCGGCGGGCAGCATGTCAACAAGACCGAATCGGCGATCCGCATCACCCATTTGCCGACCGGCATCGTCGTCGCGGTTCAGGAGGAGCGCTCGCAGCATCGCAATCGCGCCAGGGCGATGGCCCTGCTGCGCTCGCGCATCCTCGACGGACAGAACCAGCGCGCCAATGAGCAGCGGGCCGAGGAGCGCCGCGCCCAGGTCGGCTCGGGCGATCGCTCGCAGCGCATCCGCACCTATAATTTCCCGCAAGGCCGGGTGACCGATCACCGGGTCAATCTGACGCTTTACAGCCTCGACCGGCTGATGGAGGGCGAGGGCCTCGACGAGATCGTCGACGCCCTGACCGCCGATCGTCAGGCGCGGCTGCTCGCCGAACAGGCCGAGCGATGATCGCCCGGCTTCCGCCCTTCGCCAAAGGCCAGACCATCGGCCTGCTCGGCGGCACGTTCGATCCGCCGCACGAGGGGCATCTGCTCGTCTCCGCGATCGCCCTGCGCCGTCTGCGGCTAGACCGGCTGTGGTGGCTGGTCACGCCCGGCAATCCGCTGAAATCCACCGCCGGGCTCGCCGAGACTGAGGCCCGCGTCGCCGCGGCGCGCCGGCTGGCGCATGATCCGCGTATCGCCGTGACCGGCTTTGAAGCGCAGATCGGCTCGCGCTCGACGTTTCAGACGCTCGCCTGGCTCCGCCGCCGCGCCCCCGGCGTGCATTTCGTCTGGATCATGGGGGCCGACAATCTCGGCCAGTTCCATCGCTGGCGGCGCTGGCGGGCGATCGCCGCCCTGGCGCCGATCGCGGTCATCGACCGGCCCGGCTCGACGTTAAGGGCGCTTGGCGGCCCGGCGGGGGTTGCCCTAAGCCGCTGGCGGCGGCCGGAAGCCTTCGCCGCCCGCTTCGCCCGCCTCGCCCCGCCGGCCTTCTTGTTCCTGCATGGGCGGCGTTCATCGCAATCCTCCAGCGCCCTGCGCCGCCAGACCGCGTCCAAGCCCGTGTCTTTGTCTTGAAAAGTCAACGGTCGCGGATCATCTTGATGGTCATGGGCGCGCGAATCGCGCGACCGGGTCGAAAGGAAGCCACCACTGACCTCGAAGACCGCGACCAAGACGCCGACGCGCCGGCGCAAGACCGCTCCCCGCACGCCTCATCCCGCCGCGCCCCCTCCGAGGGATGAGATTCTGCCCCAAACCGTCCTCGCCAGTCTGGAGAATTCCAAAGCGCAGGACATCGCGGCGATCGACGTGACGGGCAAGACCACCCTCGCCGATACGATGATCGTCGCCACCGGGCGCTCCAACGTCCATGTCGGCGCAATCGCCGACCATCTCGTCAAGGCGCTGCGCGAGGCCGGCTATCCCAAGCCGCGCGTCGAGGGCATGCCGGTTTGCGACTGGGTGCTGGTCGATGCTGGCGACGCCATCGTCCATATTTTCCGCCCGGAAGTGCGTCAGTTCTACAATCTGGAGAAACTGTGGAGCGCCGGGCGGCCGGACGAGCGCGAGCCGGCCAAAGCCGGCTGAGCCCAATATGCGCCTGACGCTGATCGGCGTCGGCCGGCTCAAGGCCGGCCCCGAGCGCGAGCTCTTCGATCGCTATTTCAAGCGCGCCATCGACCTCGCCCGTTCGCAGGGCATCACCCTCGATTTGCGCGAGATCGACGAAAGCCGGGCCCGGCGGCCCGAGGATCGACAGGCCGAGGAAGCCCGCCTGATCCGCGCCGCGACGCCCAAAGGCGCCTGGCTGAGCGTGCTCGACGAGCGCGGCCAGGCCGCAACCAGCCGGCAATGGGCCGAGGAGATCGGCCGTGCTCGCGACGGCGCCGCCGCGGCCTATGCGCTGGCGATCGGCGGACCGGACGGCCTCGAGCCCGCCCTGCGCGCCGAAGCGCGCAGCGCGCTGAGCTTCGGGGCCATGACCTGGCCCCATCAGCTCGTGCGGGTGATGGCCGGCGAGCAGATCTACCGCGCGCTTTCCATTCTGGGCGGCCATCCCTATCATCGCGATTGATTCACGACAGGCGGCGATGGCTGAGACGGCACGATCCTTCGCGTTTGCGGCGCGGACGGCGCTTGGCGCGGCGGCGCTCGCCGGCATGATTGCCGGCGCCGCGGCCGCGCCTGCGAACGCCCCCTCAACGCCGGCCGCCACCGCGCCGCCCGCCGCCCCATCCGCCACCCCCTCGCCTGCCCCGGACGAAGCCGCCCAGCAGGAGCGCCTGCGCGGGATCGAGGACACGCTGCGCGATTCGGACGAGCAGCGCCGGCGCATTGAGGCCGAGATCGAATCCTTGCGCGCCGACAAGGCGCGGCTCAACGCGGCGCTGATCGACACCACCGCCAAGGTTCAGGACGCGGAGCGCGACATCGCCTCGGCCAACGATCGGCTTACCGCGCTCAACGCCAATGCCGATGCGCTTGGCCGCTCGCTCGACAATCGTCGCGCCGTAGTCGCCGACGTGCTGGCGGTGCTGCAGCGCATGGGCCGCAATCCGCCGCCGGCGATTTTGGTGCGCCCGCAGGACATGGCGGAAGCGATCCGCACCGCCACCGTGCTCGGCTCGACGGTCGAGGCGCTGAAAAGCGAGACCGACGCGCTGCGGGCCGATCTCGCCCAGCTCGCCGAGCTGCGCGCCGACATCGCCAGGCAGCGCGATGACATCGCCCAGAAATCCTCGGGCCTGTCGGCCGACAAGACTCGTCTCGCCATTCTGGTCGAGGCGCGCCAGCAGTCGCTGAGCGCCGCCGAACAGGCGCTGGCGGCGCAACGCGATCGCGCCGCGCAACTCGCCGGTCAGGCCGCGAATCTCAAAGATTTGATCGCCGGCATGGAGCGCGGCGCGGCTGGCGACGTGGCCGGCGCGGCCGACATCGCCGCCAGGGCGGCCGCGTTGCGCGCCGCCGACCCGGCGCGGCTGAAGCCAGCTGTCGCCTTCCTCGACGCGAAGGGAAAGCTCGTCCTGCCCGTCGCCGGCGCCGTTCTCAAGAGTTTTGGCGATCCCGACGGCTTCGGCGGCGCCGAAAAGGGCGTTTCGATCGGCACGCCGCCTGGCGCGACCGTCGCCTCGCCGGTCGACGGGCTGATCCTATTCTCCGGTCCCTACCGGTCGTATGGACAACTCTTGATCATCAATGCCGGACAAGGATACAACTTCGTTCTGGCTGGGATGGATCGCATGAACGTTTCGGTCGGCCAATTCATATTGGCCGGAGAGGCGGTTGCGACCATGGGCGACGGATCGACACGCACTGCAGTCGCGGCGGCCATTGGCGCGACGCAGCCTGTTCTCTATATCGAACTGAGAAAAGACGAGACGACGGTCGATTCTGGTCCCTGGTGGGCTAAGGCAGACATCGAGAAGGCGCGCGGATGAAACGCAAGATTTCCTATTTGGCTTTGGGCATGGCGATCGGCGCGGCCGGCGCGGGCCTGGCCCAGCTGACGCTCCCCGCCTTCACGCAGAGCGCTTTCGCCGCGGTCGCGGACACCTATCGCGAACTCAATCTGTTCGGCGACGTGTTCGAGAAGATTCGCAACGACTATGTCGACAAGCCCGACGAGTCGAAGCTGATCGAGGCTGCGATCAATGGGATGCTGAGTTCGCTCGACCCGCATTCCAGCTATATGGACGCCAAGGCGTACCAAGAAATGCAGGTGCAGACCAACGGCGAGTTCGGCGGTCTTGGCATCGAAGTGACGCAGGAAGACGGGCTGCTCAAGGTCGTCAGCCCGATCGACGACACGCCGGCCTCCAAGGCGGGCGTCATGTCGGGCGACATCATCACCGCCATCGACGATGAATCGACGCAAGGGCTGAGCCTCGATCAGGCGGTCGACAAGATGCGCGGCGCGATCAATTCGGCCGTGCGGCTGAAGGTCGTCCGCGGCCCGTCGAAAGAGGTCAAGGAATTCAAGATCGTTCGCGACATCATCAAGGTTCAGTCGGTGCGCGAGCATGTCGAGGCTGACGACATCGCCTATATTCGCATCACCCAGTTCACGGCGCAGACCGCTGACGGGCTGAAGGCGGCGATGGAGAAGTTGCACGCCGATCTCGGCGACAAGATCAAGGGCTATATCCTCGATCTGCGCAACAATCCGGGCGGATTGCTCGACCAGTCGATCGACGTCGTCAACACGTTCGTCGATCGCGGCGAGATCGTTTCGACCCGCGGGCGCAACGCCGACGACACGCAGCGCTTCAACGCCCGGCCGGGCGGCGATCTTTCCGGCGGCAAGCCGCTGGTGGTGCTGATCAACGGCGGCTCCGCATCGGCCTCTGAAATCGTCGCCGGCGCGCTGCAGGATCACAAGCGCGCGACGCTGATCGGCACGCGCTCGTTCGGCAAGGGCTCCGTTCAGACCATCATGCCGCTAGGACAGGACGGCGCGTTGCGTCTGACCACGGCGCGCTATTACACGCCGTCGGGCCGCTCGATCCAGGCCAAGGGCATCGACCCCGACATGGAGATTCTCGAGGACGTGCCGGCGGACTTGAAGGGCAAGGACGACACCAAGGGCGAGGCTTCGCTCAAGGGTCACCTCAAGAACGGCGACGACGAGAAGACCGGCTCGCAGGCCTATGTGCCGACGGACGAGAAGGACGACAAACAGCTCGCCGCCGCCATCGATCTGCTGCATGGCGTCAAGCACGCCGCAGCGACGATTACGCCGGCGACCCCCGATGCCGCGACACCTCCCGCTGCGGGCGCCGATGTCGCGCCAGCGGCGCCGGTAACGCCCGCCGCTCCTCCTGCGGCGGCGCCCGGCGCCGATGCGCCGAAGTGAAGTTTAAGACCGCATTCCTCGCGACGCGCGCGACCGCCTATCTGGCGGTCGGCGTCGCGGCTGGCGCTCTGGCGGTCGCTCTGGCCGGCCCTGCTGCAACCATCGCTGGTCCGCTGTTCGGCGCGCAGCCGAGCGACCATCTGGCCTTGTTTGCGCGCATCTTCGACAAGGTGCGCGCAGACTATGTCGACCCGCCGGACGACACGAAGATGGTCGTCGGCGCGATCAACGGCATGCTCACCTCGCTCGATCCCCATTCCGCCTATCTCGACGCCAAGGCGCTCGGCGATTTCCAGACGACGATGCGCGGCGAGGAATTCGGCGGCCTCGGTCTCGAAGTGATGGAGGAAGGCGGTCTGGTGCGCGTCGTCAGCCCGATCGACGATACGCCGGCGGCGCGCGCCGGCATGCTGTCGGGCGACATCATCACCGCGATCG
The DNA here is from genome assembly GCA_004799435.1 of Bradyrhizobium sp. Taxonomy (GTDB): domain Bacteria; phylum Pseudomonadota; class Alphaproteobacteria; order Rhizobiales; family Beijerinckiaceae; genus Roseiarcus. Next base: position 6,850 of record SSMV01000158.1, on the reverse strand, counting down.
ACGATGCGCAGGTGCAAGGGCTGAGTCTCAAGGAGGCGGTCGACAAGATGCGCGGCCCGGCCAAGACCTCGGTCAGGCTCAAGGTGACGCGCGGGTCGGAGAAGGAGCCGCGCGAATTCACCATCGTACGCGAGATCATCAAAGTTCTGCCGGTGCGCTCGCGCGTTGAGAGCGGCGACATCGGCTATATCCGCATCACCCAATTCAATCAGGAAACCTATGACGGGCTGCGCACGGCGATCAGCCGTTTCCGCAGCGATCCCGGCGCGGATACGCTGAAAGGCTACATCCTCGATCTGCGCAACAATCCCGGCGGCCTGCTGACCCAGTCGATCGAGGTCGTCAACGCCTTCGTCGATCACGGCGAAATCGTCTCGACGCGCGGGCGAACCGCCGAACAGCAGCAGGAATATTACGCGCGCGCCGGCGCCGATCTCTCCGGCGGCAAGCCGCTGGTCGTGCTGATCAACGGCGGCTCGGCCTCGGCTTCCGAGATCGTTTCGGGCGCGCTGCAAGACTTGAAGCGGGCGACACTGATCGGCACGCGCTCCTTCGGCAAGGGTTCGGTGCAGACCGTGCTGCCGCTTGGCGACGACGGCGCGCTGAAGCTGACCACCGCGCGCTACTTCACGCCATCGGGACGCTCGATCCAGGCCAAGGGCATCGAACCGGACATCAGAGTGCGCGAGGCGATCCCAGATGATTTGAAGGGCATGGTCGACAGCAAGGGCGAAGCCTCGCTCACCGGCCATTTGAAGAACGGCGATGACGAGAAGACCGGCTCGGAGGCCTATATTCCGCCCGATCCCGCCAAGGACGCGCAGCTTATCGCCGCGATCGACTTGCTGCATGGCCATACGCCCAAGCCGAGCGACCCGCCGACCGCGATCAGCGCCAAGGATCGACCGCACTCCGACAATTAAGCGCGCTCAGCGCGGTATGTCGCCGTTCTCTTCGAGCACCGCGCCAGCAAGATAGAGGGAGCCGGCAATCAGGATGCGCGGCGGAACGGTCCAGTTTCGCGCCGCCAGAAACTTGAGCGCCGAGGCGACGCTGTCGCTCGCGGCGGCGTTGAGGCCAACATCGCGGGCGATCGCCGCAACCTCGTCGGCCGAGCGGCCGGAATGTTCGCCGGCGATCGGCACGGCGAGCGTCTCCTGCGCCAGCCCTTTGAAATGGGTTAGAAAGCCGGCGGTGTCCTTGGTCTTTAACGTGCCGCAGATCAGCGCCAGCGGCCGCGGCGACTGATCTTCGAGATCGGCCATCGCTTCGGCGAGAACCTGTCCGCCCGCTTCATTATGGGCGCCGTCGAGCCAGACTTCGGCGCGCGAGGGCGCCAAGGCGACCAGCGGGCCGCCGCGCAATCGTTGCAGCCGCGCCGGCCATTCGGCTTCGACCATCGCCCGCTCGAAAGCGCGGATCGGCAATCTTGGCTCGATTGTTCGCAGCGTCGCGATCGCGGTCGCGGCGTTGATGTGCTGATGACGCCCGGCCAGACGCGGCAAGGGTAGATCGAGCAGCCCGTCGGAATCCTCGAAAATCAGCCGGCCGTTCTCGGCATGGACAAAGAAGTCGCGGCCGCCGACGCGGCGCGGCGCGTGCAGCTTGATCGCTTCGCGTTCGATGACGGCCAGCGCGCGCTCATTCTGTTCGGCGATAATCGCCGGCGCGCCGGCTTTGAGAATGCCCGCCTTTTCAAGAGCGATCCCTTCCAGCGCCTCGCCGAGAAACTCCACGTGATCGATCGATACCGGTGTGATCGCAGTGGCGACCGGCCGGTCGATGACATTGGTGGCGTCGTAGCGCCCGCCCAATCCGACTTCGAGCAGCAGATAATCGGCCGGCGTCTCGGCAAACAGCACCAGCGCGGCGGCGGTGGTCATTTCAAACACCGAGATCGGCTGGCCGGCGTTGACCGCCTCGCAGGTCTCAAGCGCGTCGGCGAGCCGCTCGTCATCCACCAAGGCGCCGGCGAGGCGGAAGCGCTCGTTGAAACGCACCAGATGGGGTGAGGTGTAAACATGGACGCGCTTGCCCGCGGCCTCCAGCGCGGCGCGCATGAAGGCGATGGTCGAGCCTTTGCCGTTGGTGCCGGCGACATGGATGACGGGGGGCAGGCGCAGTTGCGGCGAGCCAAGCTCGTGCAGCAGACGCTCGATCCGGTCGAGCGACAGATCGATACGGCGCGGATGAAGGAGCGCGAAGCGCGCGAGAGCGCCGTCGATTGAATTCACCCGCCGCTCCGCGTTTTGCCGTTCAGGCCGCTTCCGAACTGGCCGGCGACTTGGTCAACAGCCTGCACAGACGCGCCAGCGTGGCGCGCAATTGCGGGCGCGGCACCACCATGTCGATCATGCCGTGAGCCTGCAGGAATTCCGCGCGCTGGAAGCCGTCGGGCAGGCGTTCGCGCACGGTCTGTTCGATGACCCGCGCGCCGGCGAAGCCGATCACGGCGCCAGGCTCGGCGATCTGCACGTCGCCGAGCATTGCATAGGAGGCGGTGACGCCGCCGGTGGTCGGATTGGTCAGCACGACGATGTAGGGCAATTTGGCGGCGCGCAGGCGCTGGACGGCGACGGTCGTGCGCGGTAGCTGCATCAGCGCGAACATGCCCTCCTGCATGCGGGCGCCGCCCGAGGCGGTGAAGATGATGAAGGGCGTGCGGCGCGCCACCGCTTCGCTCATGCCGGCGATAATCGCCTCCCCTGCCGCAACGCCAAGCGTGCCGCCCTGGAAAGCAAAATCATGCACGGCGACGACGACCGCCTGACCCTCGATGTCGCCCGACGCGACGATGATGGAATCGTCAGATCCGGTTTTGGCGCGATGTTCTTTCAAGCGATCGGCGTAGCGCTTCACGTCGCGGAATTTCAGCGGATCGGTGACTGTCTCCGGGACCGGCAGATCGCGATAGGCGCCATTGTCGAACAAAGCCGCAAGCCGCGCGCGCGGCTCGATCGGCATGTGATGGCCCGAGCCCGGCACCACCATCAGATTGGCTTCGAGATCCTTGTGGAAAACGAGCTGGCCGCTCTCCGGGCATTTGACCCACAGATTCTCCGGCGTGTCGCGACGCAGGAAAGAGCGGATTTTTGGCGGGACGACGTTGGAAATCCAGTTCATCGACATGATGTTCTCAGCCCCCGGTTCTGACCGCGCCGTGCACGCCCGCCGCGATCCGTCCCGCCAGTTCGACGACGGCGCCAACCGTGTGCGGGCCGGCTTTGCCCTCAACCAGCGAAGCGCGCAGCGCCTCGACGAGTGCCGATCCGACCACGACGCCATCGGCGACGCTTGCGATCGCGGCGGCGCTTTTTTCGTCCTTAACGCCGAACCCGACCGCAACTGGTAGATGGGTATGGCGCTTGACCCGCGCAACCGCGGCGCCGACCTTCGCCGGCTCCGGCGCAGCCGATCCGGTCACGCCGGTGATCGACACGTAGTAAACGAAGCCCGAGGTGTTGGCGAGCACCGCCGGCAGGCGACGGTCGTCAGTGGTCGGCGTCGCCAGACGAACGAAATTGAGGCCGGCGCGCAAGGCCGGCAGACACAATTCCTCGTCTTCCTCCGGCGGCAGATCGACGACGATCAGACCGTCGACGCCGGCGCTCGCGGCGTCGCGCAAAAAGGCTTCGACGCCATAAACATAGATGGGGTTGTAATAACCCATCAGCACGATGGGCGTTTGCTGATCCGTCTCGCGGAAGGCGCGCGTCAGCGCCAGCGTCTTGCGCAGGGTCTGACCGCCGCGCAGTGCGCGCAGGCCGGCGGCCTGAATCGCCGGGCCGTCGGCCATGGGATCGCTGAACGGCATGCCGATCTCGATCACATCGGCGCCGGCTTTCGGCAAAGCTTTCACGATCGCCAGCGAGGTCGCGGCGTCCGGATCGCCGGCCATGACGAATGTGATCAGCGCGGCGCGGCCCTCAGCGCGCAATGTGGCGAAACGATGGTCGATGCGTGTGCTCATTGGCCGCTCGTTAGCACAACATAACGCGTGAGGGAAATTTGCGGAACGCTCGACGTAAGGCTCTCGACATGGCGCGACGACGACGCAATAATGCGTCAGCTTTATTCGCTCGGTGTTGGATTGTCCGGCGCGCGTCGATATCTCATTCGCAACATTCTGCTGGCTGTCGCGCTCTGCTTGAGCGTCGCGGCGCTGGCGTCGATGTCTTACGCCGATCCGACGCCCGGACCGCATGCGTCGCCGAATGCTGCAGCGCCGATGCGCTTTGTCAGAGTGCGCGGCGACTCGCCCGCGTGTCGTCCGGATTGCCCGGAGTGGATTTCCGCCGAAGGCAAGATCGTCACCGGATCGAGCGACGCGCTGGCGCGCACGCTCAAGAAGCTCGACGGACGTCGGCTGCCGATCGTCATCAATTCCGCTGGCGGCTCGGTGCGCGACGCGATGGCGATGGGCCGTCTCATCCGCACCAAACATCTGGCGGTGGTCGTCGCTCACACCACGCTCGCGCATTGTCCGCTCGGCGCGAAGAGCTGCGGCGTGGCCAAGGGCGTCGCCGATGCGCGCGGCGCCTACTGCGCCTCGGCCTGCTCATTGGTTCTCGCCGGCGGCGCGGAGCGCTACGTCAGTCCGCTCTCTTTCGTCGGCGTCCATCAAATGACCCAGGTCGTCCTCCAGACGCAGGTGCGGCCGCTCTATTCGGTGCACTACCTTAAGGTCGCCGGTCTGAAGCTCGAACTGTCGCGTCGCGAGGTCGGCGAGGAGCGATTGACCTCGGCCGCCAAATTCTCGGCCAGCGACGCCGTCGACGATGAAGTGTCGGATTATTTTCGCAGGATGGGCGTCGCCGAGCCGGTGATGCGCCTGACGCTCGCGACGCCGTCAAAAGGCATCCACTGGATGACCAAGGACGAGCTGAAAGCTTCGCGGCTCGCGACCGCATGGATCGGCGGCGCCAATCTGTTCGCCGACGCGTCCCAGCCCAATGGCCTCGAAGCTCAGGAGATCGAGCAACCGGGCGACGACAGCTCTGAGGCTTTTGCAACTTTGGCGGCGCCGCTGTCCGCGCCGATCCAGGGCCGCCGCGCGATGCTGGAAATGACATTCGCCTTCCGCCACGGCGACCGGGCGGTGTCGTCCTCTTACGTCTTGCTCGACGCCGTGAGCGGCGCGCCGCTCGAACTGCCGGGTTCCGGCGTCTTTCTCATCGTCTATCCGCAAGGGGCTGAGTATCGCGCCAACCGCGTCGCCGCCGACGAGCCGACGCAGATTGCCTGGCCGCTGCGCAGCTTCTGTCCGCTTCAGGACGACGGGCGCGCGGTGTTGAGCTTCGTCGCTTCAGGCGCCGGCGCTTCCCCGTCGTCGTCTCATCCCGAGCCGGTGATCTTCTCGCCGCTTGCCGCCGAAGGCGGCATGGCGCTGTTCGACGAGGCCTGCCCGGCGGCCTCCGGTCGCGCCGTCGCCAGCGCCGGCGGCGTCAACGCGACCAGATCCCCGTAAGCGTCGCCTTGGCGAGCGCGGGCGGCCTTAGCGACCGTACATCCCGATAAGCGCGCCCTTGGCGAGCGTATGGAAATGCAGGTTGAAGCCGACCACCGCTGGCGTGGCCTTGTCGTCGGCGTCGAGCTTGTCGACGTCAACCGCGAACACTTCGATATGATAGTGATGCGGCTTGTCGCCCTTGGGCGGGCATGGGCCGAAATAGCCTTGCGACCCCGTGTCGTTATGGGCCTGGATCGTTCCTTCGGGAACCAGGTTCGCCGTCGGATCGCCGGCATTCTTGGGCAGCGACGTCACATTGGCCGGGATGTTGAACAGCGACCAGTGCCAGAAGCCGCTTCCGGTCGGCGCATCGGGATCGTGGATGCTGACCGCAAAGCTCTTGGTGCCTTTGGGCGCGCCCGACCAACTAAGCGCCGGCGACACGTTGCCGCCCGAGCAACCAAATCCGTTGGCGACCTGCACGTCGGCAATTTTTCCGCCAGACTTGATGTCCGAACTGGTCAGCGTCATCGACGCCGCGCCTGCGCTCGCGGCGCCGGCCAGCAATATCGCGCTTGCTAAAGCCAATTTCCGCATAGCCTTGGTCCTCCCTGGAGCCGCGCGCGGAGTTCTGGCCTCCAGGCTGTCGGCGGCGCGCATGTTCGCCGATCCGCCCCGCTCTCGCAAGACTGCCCGCGAGCGCTCAACTCTCCAGCCAGCCGCCGGGATCGGCGAGCCGATGCAACCGATCGGCCGCCGCAAGCGCGAAGCGCAACAACACGGCGCGCCGGGTCGCTGGTGGAATCGCGCGCGGCGCCGGCTCGCGCAGGATTTCTGCGCCAAAGCCGTCGCCGACAATGATGCCGGTTTCCTCGGGCAGAATGTCGAGTGGCATGTCAGCCGCGACGCCGAAATAGAGACGATCGCAATGGGCGGCGTAGTCGCGCCATTTGCGGTCGGCGCGAAAATCGGCGACCGAGGATTTGATCTCGACGATCAGAATTGTTCCTTCGGCGTTGACGGCGACGACGTCGGCGCGGCGTCCGTCAAGCAGCGGCAATTCGGCGATCGTCGCATAGCCGCGCGCCCGCAACAGGCGGCGCACGCCGCGCGCAATCGCCAGCGCCGTCTCGGACTGGCGGCCGTCAAGCGGCGCGGCGGGCGTCGTCGGGACCGTCATCTCAGCGCCCCGCCGCGTCTTCGAGAATCATCGCCGCCGCTTTCTCGGCGATCATCATCGTCGGCGCGTTGGTGTTGCCCGATACGATGCGCGGCATGACGGAAGCGTCAGCGATCCGCAGCCTGTCGAGGCCGCGCACCTTTAGGCGCGCATCGACCACGGCGAGCGGATCGTCGTCGCGGCCCATCCTGGCCGTGCCGACCGGATGAAAGATCGTCGTG
>SSMV01000157.1 GCA_004799435.1 Bradyrhizobium sp. | reverse complement strand
TGGAACTGGCGCTCGCCGACCCGGAGCACGGCTATTACATGACGCGCGACCCTTTGGGGTCGGACGGCGACTTCACCACCGCGCCGGAAGTCTCGCAGATGTTCGGCGAGTTGATCGGGCTGTGGGCGGCCGAAGTCTGGACCTCGATGGGACGGCCCAATCCGGTGCGCGTCATCGAACTGGGGCCCGGCCGCGGCACCTTGATGAGCGACGCTCTGCGCGCGTCGCGGATTGTCCCTGAATTTCGCGCCGCGCTCGACGTGACCCTGATCGAGACGAGCCCGCCGCTGGCGCAAATTCAATATGACGCGCTGCTCTCCTCGGGTTCGTCGATCGCCTGGCGCGCGCGCCTCGCCGAAGCGCCGGACGGACCGGCGATCATTCTCGGCAATGAGTTTCTCGACGCCTTGCCGGTGCGCCAATTCGAACGGCGCGGCGGACAATGGCGCGAGCGCGTCGTCGAAGTCAGCGGGAAAGGCGAACTCGCCTTCGGCCTCGCCAAGTCCGCCGAACCCCATCTCAATATCGAGGCCGATGAAGGCGCGCTACTCGAAATCGGCGCCGTCGCGCATCGCTTCATGTTCGAGCTTGGCGCGCGCGTGGTCAAACAGGGCGGCGCGGCGCTTTTCCTCGACTATGGCGGGGCGGTGACCGGCTTTGGCGACACGCTGCAGGCGGTTCGCGCGCATAAGATGGTCAGCCCCCTGAGCGAGCCGGGCGAATGCGATCTGACCGCCCATGTCGATTTCGCCGCTATGGCGCGCAGCGCCAGTGCCGCCGGCGCGGCGGTTCACGGCCCGATCGATCAGGGCGATTTTCTGCGCGCGCTCGGCATCGATCTGCGCACCCGCGCGCTGGCCGAGCGGGCGCCGGAGCGCGCCGACGAATTCGAGACAGCGCGCCGTCGCCTGGTCGGCAAAGGCGACAATGAGATGGGCGCGTTGTTCAAAGCGATGGCGGTGGCGAACCGCGCCTTGCCGGTTCCGCCCGGATTCCAGACCCGACCGGCGAAACCGGTGAAATCGGAGTGACAGGGGCGGAGGCCGTCAGATCCGCGGCGCTCGCCTCGCCCGGCCTCGCGCATGCCTTCTTCACAAGGCGCGGCGGCGTTTCAACCGGCCTTTATGAATCGCTTAACGGCGGCGTCGGTTCACGCGACGAGGCGCCGGCGGTCGCCGTCAATCGCGCCCGCATGGCGGCGGCGCTTGGCGTTGCGCCCGATGGACTGGCGATCCCCTATCAGGTCCATTCGCCCGATGTCGTCGCCATCGAGGCTCCCTTCGCGCCCGACGCGCGACCGCGCTGCGACGGTCTCGTGACCGCAACGCCCGGCCTCGCGCTCGGCGTCACGGGGGCCGATTGCGGCATGATTCTGTTTTGCGACCCGCAGGCGCGGGTGATCGGCGCCGCGCATGCCGGCTGGAAAGGCGCGCTCTTCGGCGTCGTCGAGGCGACGGTCGCCGCCATGGCGCGGCTGGGCGCGCGCCCTGAGCGGATAGCCGCGGCGCTGGGCCCATGCATCGCCCAGGCCTCCTATGAGGTCGGGCCGGAATTTGTCGCCGCTTTCTCGGCCGACGGGAATGACTGCGCGCGTTTCTTCGCGCCAAGCGTGAACGCTGATCGCGCGATGTTCGATCTTCACGCCTATATCGCCGAGCGGGCGCGGCGCGCCGGCGTCGGCCAGTTCGACGATCTCGGCCTCGACACCTACGCCGATGAAGCGCGCTTCTTCAGCTATCGTCGCGCGACGCATCGCAAGGACGCCGACTACGGACGCCTGGTTGCGGCGATCGCACTAGCCTGACGGCCGTCCCGCGAGCCGACTTTCCTATGGCGAACCGACTTGGCCCTTGCGTTTCGGCCTCGGCGCCAGCAGGCCAAACTCCTTCGATTTGGACAACTTGTCGGCAAGCTGAAAACCTTCGGCGCTGAGGCCGCGTTTCAGCAATTCGCGCACCGCCGCCGTGCGGCTCGGCATGCGGTGGGAAAACCGCCAATCGTCGAGCGCCGCAAGCTCGTCTTCCGCCAACATAATCTGAAGCCGTTCGCCCCTGCCTACAACCGCCATGGCCGCCTCCATCCGCCACGCATTTCTTACTCATAAAACGCCTAATTTGCAATTGTCTATATTTACATAAACGGCTGGGATTGCGCAAATCTCCAAGAGTAGTATAATTGCTTGGAACTCGCAGAATTACATGTAATTACCGCTTGCCGAAAAGAGATTGCATGCTACTCTTCCTTGGTGAGCAGGCTTTTTGCGGCAGACATCATTACCTTTCCGGCCGATCTTGCGAGAGAAGCCGACCACAGGATTGCGAATAATTTGAGCATAATTTCTAGTCTTATCCGCGTAGAAGCCAATAAATTTTCTTCTAAAGCTTTTATACCATCGGCTGAAGTCCACGATCTGCTTACCTCGATTTCTGCGAGGATGGACACTATCGCGAGATTACACCGTCTCGTACGACAATCTGCCGGGGTGGCGCGCGTCAACGTCGCGGAATATCTGACAGAAATCGCGGGCGCGACCGTCTCTACCATCAGCGACAACAATTATATTGAATTCGAATTGACCCCGGATCGTTACGTCAATCCGAAACTCGCGGCGACGATCGGGCTCTTTGTCTGCGAGGCCCTGACAAACGCGATCAAATACGCCCATCCCACCGGCGTCAGCGGAAAGATCTGGATTTCGGCGGAAGTTGCGGGCTCGGTTTTCCGGGTGTCGGTGACGGATGACGGGATTGGCCTGCCTGAAAATTTCGAACCCGATCAGGCGACAAGCACCGGCCTGGTCGTCATGAAGGCGCTCGCCGCTCAGTCCGGGGGTTCGGTCGAGTTCCAAGGTCTGCCGATTGGCTTCCGTGTTTGTCTGGACCTGCCGCTTGCGATCGTCGAAGCGATCGCCTGAATCTCTTCACGCGGCGCGAGGCGTTAACCGCCTCTCTTCACCATCGGCGGCGAAGCCTTAACGCTAACATGCGATGGCGGCGCGCAATTGTTGAAAATGCGAGCGAAGGCGCGCAATTCTCACCTTGCGTCGCCCGGCGTCGACCGCCGTAAGCGCTTTCATTTCGCGGCGGCGCGTCGAGCGAGGCCCAGTCGGGCGAGGCCCAGTCGAGCGAGGCCAATGCGAAGCGAAACCATCTCGATCCACGGCGGTTTCGACCATGACCCGGCGACCATGGCGGTCGCGCCGCCGATCTATCAAACCGTCGCCTATGAATTCGACAGCGCCGATCATGGCGCGGCCCTGTTCAATCTCGAAGTCGAAGGTTTCCGCTACAGCCGCATCGCCAATCCGACGACCGCAATTCTTGAAAAGCGCGTCGCCCTGCTCGAATCCGGCATCGGCGCGCTCGCCGTCGCCTCCGGTCAGGCCGCGCTCGCCTACGCCTTTCTGACGCTCGCCGATCGCGGCGGCTCGATCGTTGCGCCGCCGACACTCTATGGCACCAGCCACACTCTGCTTGCCCATACGCTGCGCGGCAATGGCGTCGAAGCGCGCTTCGCAGCCAGCGAGCGCGCGCAGGATCTCGCGCCGCTGATCGACGCAACCACCCGCGCGATTTTCTGCGAGTCGATTGGCAATCCGGCCGGCAATATCTGCGACATCGCCGCGCTGGCCGAACTCGCCCATGCTCACGGCGTGCCGCTGATCGTCGACAATACGGTCGCGACGCCGATCCTGCTCAAGCCGATCGACCACGGCGCCGATATCGTCGTTCATTCGCTGACCAAATTCATGGGCGGCCATGGCGTCGCGATGGGCGGGGCGATCGTCGACGCCGGCCGCTTCGACTGGCGCGCGCATGCGGCGCGCTTCCCGCAATTCTCGGAGCCCGACGAATCCTATCACGGCATGATCTACGCCGATCATTTCGGCGCAGAGGCTTTCCTCGCCCGCGCCCGCAGCGTCTATCAGCGCACCACCGGCGCGGTGCTCGCGCCAATGTCGGCCTTTCTGCTGCTGCAGGGCATCGAGACCGTTTCGCTGCGCATGCAGCGCCATGTCGAGAACGGCCGCGCCGTCGCCCATTGGCTGCGCCCCGATCCGCGAATCGCCTGGGTCGATTACGCCGGCTTTCCCGACAGTCCCTATCATGCGCTCGCCGAGAAATATCTCGCCGGCCGCGCCTCTTCGCTGCTGACCTTCGGCGTCACGGGCGGCCTTGAAGCCGCCAAGCGCTTCTACGATGCGTTGAAGCTCGTCAAACGACTGGTCAATATCGGCGACGCGCGCTCGCTCTGCTGCCACCCGGCCTCGACGACGCATCGTCAAATGACGCCCGACGAGCAGCTCCGGGCCGGCGTGCGACCGGAAACCGTGCGCCTGAGCGTTGGGCTCGAACATGCCGACGATATAATCGAGGACCTCGATCAGGCGCTCGCGGCGGTCGAAGTCGCCGAGCGGGCGAAGTAGGCCGCCATGCCGCTGACCGTCGAAACCGCCCTCTCGCCGCTTCTTCCGGTGTCGACGCGCGAGCGTCGCCTGCGGCGCGGCGCCTTCGCCGACCGCGGCAGGCGGATCGAGGTCGGCCTGGTCAACAACATGCCCGCCGGGGCGGTCGCCGCTACGCAGCGTCAGTTTGCTTCCCTGCTCGAAGCGGGCAGCGGCGAATTCGACGTTCGCTTGAACCTCTTCGATCTCGAAACGCTGCCGCGTTCGCGCGAGACACGACGCGCGATGGCCGAAGAGTACAGCACGGCGCGCGCGCTGACCGGCGGGCGGCAAGACGCGATGATCGTCACCGGCGCCGAGCCGCACGCCGACGATCTGCGCGAGGAGCCGTTCTGGAACGAATTGGGTTTCGTGCTCGACTGGGCCGACGCCCATGCGCTCTCGACGCTTCACTCCTGCCTTGCGGCGCATGCCGCCGTGTTGCGACGGGACGCGATCGCCCGCCGACGATTTGCCGCCAAATGTTCGGGCGTCTTCGCCGTCGATGTCGTGGCCGATCACGAACTCACCGCCGGCCTGGCGCAACAGTTTCGCGTTCCCCATTCGCGCTGGAACGGCCTCGACGAAGGCGCGCTCGCCGCCAAGGGCTATGTGACGCTGACGCGCTCCGAGACCTGCGGCGTCGATCTCTTCATCCGCAACGCCCGCAGTCTGCTGGTCTTCCTGCAGGGCCATCCCGAATATGACGCCGACACGCTGGCGCGCGAACATCGTCGCGACACGCTGCGCTTCCTGCGCGGCGAGACGGCGGCGCCGGCCATGCCAGTCAATTATTTCCCGCCCGCGACGGAAGCCGCGGTCGCCGACTATGTCGCGCGCGCCCGCGCTTTGAGTGCGCGCCCCAGCCAATATCCCGCCGCGGCGTTGGCGCTCGACGTCGCGCCATGGCGCGAGTCTGGCGTGCGGCTGGCGCGCAACTGGTTGAAGATCGTGGCCCAGCGAAAGGCCGCGCGGAATCTGACTTCGTTTGCTGTCGTCCGCTGGGGCGGCTAGAAGAGCGGCCACAATGGATTGTCTCGAAGGCGCAAGCCGTGACGCAGAAAAGCGCATGACCGCTCCTCAGCCCGGCGCGGATGCGGCGATCTACCGCCGCGCGATGCGCGAATTCGCCGCCGGCGTGGCGATCGTCGCCTGCGGCGCGGGCGACAATCGGGCCGGTTGCACCGTGACCGCGCTAAGCTCCCTGTCGCTCAACCCGCCGACGCTGCTCATCTGTCTCGATCGCAAGGCGCTGACGCTTGCCCGTCTGCGCGAGGCCGGCGCCTTCTCGGTCAATCTGCTCGCCGCCCGCCATCGCGAACTCGCCGACCTCTTCGCTGGGCGTGACGGCGCGCATGGCGAAGCGCGTTTCGTCAATGGCGCCTGGCTGACGCTGGTCACCGGCGCGCCGCTGCTCGCCGACGCGCTGGCGGCGATCGACTGCCGGGTCGAAGAGATTATCGAGCGCCACAGCCACGCGATCGTCATCGGCGCCATGGCCGGTGTGCGGCAGGGCGAGGGCGGTCCGGGGCTCGCCCATTGGCGGTCTCGCTACGAGACCCTCGAATGAGCCTGGCCGCGCCGCCTGGCGCGGCGGCACGAAATCCGGAAATGCCCGCGCGCGCCTGGCTCCGGGCGCTGGAGACGACGGACAAGGCGACGCGCGATGCCGACCGCACGCTGGCGGTGGCCGTCAACGACTGGGCGGCGCGCTATGGCGAGGCGCCCGCGCTGCTCAGCGACAAGGAGCGTTTCAGCTTTCGCGCGCTGGCCGCGCGCGTCAATGCGGTCTCGCGCTGGGCGCTCGACACTCGTCTCGCCAAGGGCGACGTGGTCGCGCTCATCATGGGCAATCGACCTGAGTATTTCGCGCTGTGGCTCGGCCTTTCCCAGATCGGCGTCGTCACCGCGCTGATCAATGTCAATCTCGCCGGTCCGGCGCTCGCCCATTGCGTCAAGGTGGCTGGCGCGCGCGCCGCGATCGTCGAAGCGCCCTTCGCCGACATCTGCGCTGCCGCCTTCGTCGGTCTCGACCTTCAGACCTGGCGCCACGGCGGGGACGACGAAGCGTCGCGGCGTCTCGATCGCGTGATCGAGGATTTCTCCGGCGTGCCGCTCAGCGCCGCCGAGCGTCGGGAAACGAACCTCGCCGACCGCGCGCTGCTGATCTACACCTCGGGCACGACCGGCCTGCCGAAAGCGGCCGCCGTCAGCCATCACCGCCTGATCGCCTGGAGCCATTGGTTCGCCGGCCTCGCCAATATGGGGCCGGACGACCGCATGTATGATTGCCTGCCGCTCCATCACAGCGTCGGCGGTGTCGCCGCGCTCGCCGCCCCGCTGGTCAATGGCGGCGCGGTCGTCGTCGCCGAACGTTTTTCGGCGAGCCGCTTCTGGACGGATGTGACGCGCTGGGATTGCACGATGGCGCAATATATCGGCGAGCTTTGCCGCTATCTCGTCGCCGCGCCGCCCTGCGCCGAGGAAAAAGCCCATAAGCTGCGCCTCGTCTGCGGCAACGGTCTCGCCGCCGATGTCTGGCGCGCCTTCGCCGAGCGATTTGGCGTCGCCCAGATCCTCGAATTCTATGCATCGACCGAAGGCAACGTCACGCTTTACAATGTCGAAGGGCGCGTCGGCGCAATCGGCCGGCAACCCTCCTTTCTCGCCGCGCGCGACGCGCTGGCGCTGGCGCGTTTCGACGCCGAACGTGAAGCGCCCTGGCGCGGTGCGGACGGCTTTTGCGCCCGCTGCGACGCCGACGAAATCGGCGAAGCGCTCGGCCGCATCGCCGCTGAGCCCGGCCGAATTTTCGAGGGCTACACCGAGCGCGACGAGACCGAGAAGAAGATCCTGCGCGATGTCTTCGCGCCCGGCGACGCCTGGATGCGCACCGGCGATCTGATGCGGCGCGACAAAGAAGGCTTCTATTATTTCGTCGACCGCATCGGCGACACGTTCCGCTGGAAAGGCGAGAATGTCGCCACGAGCGAAGTCGCGACGGCGCTTTGCGCGGCGCCGGGCGTGCGCGATGCGGTCGTCTATGGCGTCGCGACGCCCAATGCCGACGGCAAGGCCGGTATGGCGGCGCTGGTGATCGAGGGGCCGCCCGATCTTGTGGCGATCGCCCGAGCGCTCGCGCCCCTGCCCCGTTACGCGCGGCCGCTCTTCCTGCGCCTGCGGCCAGCGCTGGAGGCCACCGCGACCTTCAAGCCGCAGCGGCGCGCGCTCGCCGAACAGGGTTTCGATCCCTCCCGCGTCGAGGATCCGCTCTATCTTTATGACGCCGAGCGCGAGGACTATGTCGAACTCACGCCGGCGCGCCATCGGGCGATCGTTGAGGGCGTCGTGAGGCTCTGAGCGACCCGCCCGGTGGGCGCCTTCGCCTCAGGCGACGTTGAGCCGCCGCCCGCGATTCCACAGCAACAGAGGCGCGCCCGACAGCAGCGTTTCGAGATCGCTTGTGTTTTGCCACAACCCGTTGATCGACACGCGCGGCAGCGCCCAGAGATGCGCGGCGTGATCGGCGTAAAGCATGCCGGGCCTTGTCGTCACCGCGCAGGCGAAGCCCGCTTGGCGCGCCAGCGCAAATTCGCGTAGACCGGCGCTGGCCGGATCGCCGACCGGATAGGCGAAAGAATCGACGGGGAGACCAAAGCGCGCCTCCAGCGCCGCCTTCGAGCCGGCGATCTCCTCGCGCGCTTCCGCTTCCGGCCATTTGGCCAGCATGCGATGGCTATGCGAATGCGCGCCGGCCGAAATCAAGGGGTGGCGGGCGAAAGCGGCGGCCTCGTCCCAGTCGAGAAACAATTCCTCCGCCATCGCGGCGCTGGAGACGCCGGCCGATTGCGCCAGCGCCCCAACCACGTCGAGCAGCTCGGATTCGGGGCGCGATCGCAATGCCCAATAGATCGTCTCGAAGTCGGCGGTCTTTTGCGCCGCATCGCGCGCCTCTAAGCTGAGCCGCCGCCCGTCGATTTCGACGCTCGCTCTGTCGAGGCGCCGCAACGCCTCCTCAAGCTCCAGCCACCATAGCCGCGCGCTACGGTCGAGAAAGCCGGTGGCGAAGAAGACGCTCGCCGGAACCCGCCGCTTCTCCAGCAGGGGAAGCGCGACATCGCGCGTGTCGCGATAGCCGTCGTCGAAGGTGAGCGCGGCGAAGCGCGGGCCGCCCTCGATCAGCCGGCGCCGCGCCTCGGCGAGCGAAACGAATTCGAAGCCGAGGCGCGCGACCAGCGCCAAAGCCTCGTCGAGAAAATCCGGCGTGACCTCAAGCAGGCGATTGGGCGCATAGCCCGGCGTCGGCGGGGCGAAGGGCCGCACGCGATGCAGCGTCAGAATGACGCCGCGCCCGCGGGTGAGCGGCGCCAGCGCGCGATGGAGGCCGCTCGCTCGGAAAGCGGCGAAGCCCGCCTCGATCAGCGAATGTTTGAACGCCATGCCCGCGCCGCCGCCCCTCAGGGATCGCTCCGCCCACGCTCGCTCCCGAGCGCGGCGACTCTGCCTAGCTCACGGACCTTGCCATGCGCTTACCGAGCCGGCGAAAACGTAAACCAAGCATTGACCGCTGCCCGGCTAGATTGGCGCGTTCCGCCCGACAGGACCGCCAGTGCCGCCCGCCAATGTGACCGCACGCCCATCGCCCACACAGCTATCGCCGGCGCGCCCGCGCGAGGCGCCGACGGCGAGCGGCGCGCCCGGGCGCCCCTTCGCTCGCGTCGAGGTCTTCGGCGCCATCGAGGACGCGGCTGCCGCATGGGCCGAGCTCGCCCAAAGCGCGGCGGCGAGCTCCTATCAAAGCTTCACCTTCGCCAAGGTGTGGTTTGCGACGATCGGCGCGGCGCAAGGCGTCAGCCCGCTGATCGTCGTGGCGCGCAATGATGCCGGCGTTCCCGTCGCGCTGGCGCCGCTGGCGCTGCGCCAATACGGACCGCTGAAGCTCGCGCGTTTCCTCGGCGGCAAGGATGCCAATTTCAATCTCGGGTTTTTCCGCCCTGACCTGAACTGGTCGCGGGAAGACATCGAAGCGCTGTTTCGCGAAGCAGGGCGACGGCCAAATCCGCGCGTCGACGCCTTTCTCTTGACCAATCAGCCGCTGCAATGGCGCGACAAAGCAAACCCGCTTGCCGAGGCGACCCGCCAGCCGAGCCCGAGTTTCGCCTATAAGAGCGCCCTACCGGCGGATTTCGCGCAATGGCTCGACGCTCATGCCTCAAAAGACGCGAAAAAGAAGATGCGCAAGAAGCGCGCCCGACTGGAGGCCATAGCGCCGCTCACGCATGGTCGCGCCGCCGACCCCGAGGCGATCGCGCTGGCGCTGGCGGCGTTTCACGATCAGCGACGGGCGCGCGTCGCGGCGCTCGGCCTCCCCGATCCCTATGGGTCCGGCGCCGCGCAGGCATTTCTCGAGCGCCTTGCGCTGGAAGGCGCGCTCGAACTGCATACAATGACGCTCGGCGAGCGGATCATCGCTGTCTTTGGCGCGCTGGCCGGCGTCGATCGGCTAAGCGGCCTCTTTGTCGCCAATGACGGCGATCCCGAAATCGCCCGTTCGAGTCCCGGCGAATTGATGATCCATGCCATTGTCGCCGACGCGATCGCGCGCGGCTTTCGCGAATTCGATCTCGGCGTCGGCGAAGCGCGTTACAAAGATGAATCCTGCGAGCAGATCGAGGCGCTTTTCGATTCGGCCTTCGCGATCTCACTGCGCGGCCGGCTCGCCGCCTCGGGTTTTCTCGCCGCACGGCGGATCAAGCGCGTCGCCAAGCAATCGCCGCGGCTGACCGCGCTCTACGCGCGGCTGCGGCGCGGCCGGGGCGCTGAGGTCTAGGCGACCTCAACCGCGCTGGCGGCCGACTGGCTCGTCGGACCGACCACCTCAAAAGCCTGTCCCGCAAGCGCGTCGCGCGCTTGCGCCAGCGACGCCGGCAGACGCGTCGACGGCGCGGCGATCGCCAGGGCGGCGACGCTCTCGCGCACAGCGCAAGCCGCCGGCGAGCGCCAGTCATAGGCGTGCATCACGACGAAATCATAATTCGCCGCCAAGGCGGCAAGCGCCGATCCGAGCATCGAGACATCGATCGGCCCGCTTCCGGCTGGAATGACGTCAAGACGCGAGTCGCGGTCGCGATGCAGCGCCTCGCCGAAATTCGCCCGCCCGTCGAGCAGCTCCGCCAAGCCCGCGGCAGGCGCCTCGCCCTCCTCGGTGACAATTTCGTCGGCGCGGCCTGGCGTGTCGCCAAGATCGACCAGCGCCGCACGACCGCGCGCCGCAAGACGGCGTCCGACCGCAAGGGCGAGGCCTGCCGCACGACCGCTGGCGTCGCCGGCGATCAGCGCCAGCGGCGCGCCATTCGGGCCTGACGCGGTCGCCGCCATTCGGTCGGCGAATTCGGCGACCGACAGAATCGCGTCCGAGGGCGCTTGCGGCTCCCGCGGGGCGGCGACGGGTTCGGGCGCCGGCGCCGGCGCGACCGCTTCGGGCGGCGGCGTTGGCGCAGGCGTCTCGACCGGCGGGGATGTAATCGCCTCCGCCATCAGCGGCGGGTCGACCCTTTGCGATTCGCCCGTGGCGGCGCGTGGGCGTCGCTCCGCGCCGGCGCCCTCTTCGGTCAGCAGCGCATGGGCGGCCACCGCGCTGGCGGCGACGATCAAGCCGGCGAGCGTCGCCAACAGGATGGTCGGCCCTTTCTTGGGGAAGGTCGGCTCGCGCGGCTCGCTGGCGTCGGCGATGATCCGCGCGTCGGCTGGCGCCGCGTTGTCGGCTTCGCGGGCAACGGCTTCGCGATATTTCTGCAAATAGGATTCGAGCTGATCGCGCGCCGTCTTGGCGTCGAGCTCCAGCGCGCGCAATTGAACGTCCTCGACATTGCCGCTCGCGACCGTCGTCGATTGTCTGGCCAGCGCAGCGGTGAGATTGTCGACATCGGCTTCCGCCAATTTGGCGTCGCTTTCGAGCCCGGTCACCGTCGTGGCGGCGGCGAGCTTGATCTCGGCGTCGAGCCCGGCAAGTTCGCCGGCAAGCTCCTTCATGCGCGGATGTTCAGGCAGCAGCGTGCGCGATTCCTGGGCGATCTGCGCTTTCAGCGCGACGCGCTGCTCCACGTAGCGACGCAGCGATTCGTCCTTCGAGACCTGCGGAATTTCGTCGAGCCGGCCGTCGCGCACCAATTCGCGTAAGGATTGCGCGGTCGCGAGCGCGCTGGCATGGGCGGCGCGCGCGCTGGCGAGCTGCGTCGTCATGTCGGACAGTTGCTGGGTCGGGACCGTCATGCCATTGGCGCCGGCCAGCAGACCGGAGCGGGTGCGAAAGGCTTCCGACTTGCTTTCCGCCTCGGCGACTTTGCCGCGCAACTCGTCGATTTTTCCCGATAGCCAGGCCGCAGCCGACTTGGCCTCATCCTGCTTGGCCTGCTGCTGCGACTCCAGATAAAGCGCCGCGACCATATTGGCCCCATGCGCCGCCAGCGCGGGATCGGAACTGGAGAATTCAATCTGGAGAACGCGCGATTTGGCGATCGGAAAGACGGTCAGATGCGCGAGGAAATTATCGAGGAGCCGATCCTGCGGATTGCCGGCGCGCCTGCCGATGAGCGACCAGATGATCGACAGCGGATTGCCGGTGTCGGGCGGATTGAATTCGACCCGCTGCGCGAGCGCAAGGCGATCGACGGCCTTACGCGCCAGCTCGGTCGTTGTCACCGTCTCGGCCTGACTCTGCACGCCTTCGGGATCGAGACTGGCGCTCGGTTCGGCCGTCGCCTTGTCGGGCCGGGTGAAATAGCTTTCCTGATTCTCCAGCAGGACCTTGGCGACGCCGGTGTAGCGGGGGCTCGCCAGCATCACGAAGGCGAGCGCCGCCAATGCGCAGCCGATCGTCGGCCAGATGATCCAGCCGCGCCGGCGCAACATCGCGCGAGCGAGCCAAGCGAGATCGACGGCGTCGCCGCGGGTCTCCGCGCCCACGTTCTCGAACCCCTCGCCGCCCATCCGCCGCTCCAAATCGACAACGCACAAAAACGCCTCTCGTTTATCGGGGATTAAGGTTGCCGGTCGGTTAAGCCGGTTCGGCGGCCGAGGCGCCGCGTTGGCGTTTCATTAACCATGACGCGGCTAAACCGTGAGGCGATCGGATTTCAACGCGGTCCAAGTTATGAGCGCGGTCTAGGCCATGAATCGAATTGTCGCCGTCGCCCTGGCACTCGCGCTGGCCGCCTTAGGCGCCTGCTCGACGCCGCGCTACAACGCCGATCTGCTGCAAACTCCGATCGACGCGCCCTATCAACTGGCCAGCGGCGACCGGCTGCGGATCATCGTGTTCGGCCAGGACAATCTGTCGAATTCCTACGCGGTCGACGGCGCCGGCAATGTCGCCCTGCCGCTGGTCGGCGCGCTTCACGCGCAGGGGCTGACGACGACGCAATTCGCCCGCGTCGTCGAATCCCATCTGCGTCAGGGGTTTTTGCGCGACCCGAGCGTTTCGGTGGAAGTCGAGGCCTATCGGCCGTTTTTCGTCCTCGGCGAGGTCACGGTCGGCGGCCAATATCCCTTCGTCAACGGCATGACGGTGCAGAACGCCATCGCGGTGGCCGGCGGCTTCACGCCGCGCGGCGCCGAAGACAGCGTCGATCTGACCCGCATGGTCGACGGACAGCCGCTGACGGCCTCGGTGCCGCTGACTTTCGCGGTGCGGCCGGGCGACACGATCAGGGTTCGCGAACGGTTCTTTTAGGAAATCGGTTTACGCCTTAGCCATTGGTTGCAACGGGATTGCAGTGATGGCGTCGGCCCCGAGACACGCGCAAAATCTCCGCATCGTTCACGTCTTTCGCGCTCCTCTCGGCGGCTTGTTTCGTCACGTCGTCGATCTGGCCGCCGAACAATGCGCGCGCGGCCATGAGGTCGGCATGTTTTTCGACGGCGGCGGTCGTTGTCCGCGAGTCGAGGAGGCGCTGGCGCGCCTGCCGGGCGGCGCCAGGCTTGGCGTCGTGACGACGCCGATTCAGCGCAACCCCGGCCTCACCGATATTTCCGCCTTCGCGCGCTTCTCCGCCTTCCTGCGCCGCGCCCAGCCCGACATCGTCCACGGCCACGGCTCGAAGGGCGGCGTCTATGCAAGGGCAAGCGCGCTGACCCATCCGCGCGCCGTGCGCGCCTATACGCCCCATGGCGGCAGCTTCAATTACCGGCCGGGCGCGCCCGTCCATCGCGCCTATATGCTGGCCGAACGCGCCATGGCGCCGCTCACCGATGTCTTCCTGTTCGAGAGCGCCTATATCGCCGGGCGTTTCGATGAATTCGTCGGCGCGCCGACGCGCCTGCGCAAGATCGTCGCCAATGGCATCGGGCCGGCGGAATTCGTGCCCCTGACGCCCAAGGAGGACGCCGCCGATCTGCTCTATGTCGGCGAGCTGCGCGCGGCCAAGGGAATCGACACGTTGCTTGAGGCGATCGCCCGGGTCGGGCGCGCGCGCGGCCTGATCCCGCGCGCGGTGCTCGTCGGCTCGGGGCCCGACAAGGCGAGCCTCGCCGAACTGGCCCAGCGACTCGGCATCGCGCCTTTCGTGTCCTTCTCCGGACAATTGCCGGCGCGTCAGGCCTTCCAGCTCGGCCGCGTGCTGGTTGTCCCCTCGCGCGCAGAATCGCTGCCCTATATTGTGCTCGAGGCCGCCGGCGCCCATGTGCCGATGATCGCCACCAATGTCGGCGGCATACCGGAGATCTACGGGCCCTACCGCGATCGCCTCCTGCCGCCCGACGATCCCGCCGATCTGCAGGCGCGCATCGAGGCGACGCTGGCGATGAGTGACGCCGAGCGGTCGGCGCGCGCCGCCGAACTCTCCGCCTATGTCGCACAACATTTTTCGATCGAGTCGATGGCGAACGCCGTGATGGCCGGCTACTCCGAGGCCCTTGCGCTGCGTCGCCCGCCGCTCACCCGGCAAACTGCAACCGTTCCTTCCGCCCACTAAAGATCATCCGCCGAACGAGAACGCATCATGGCCGCATTTTCCGCCCGCCGTCTGCGCCAGGTCGAGGCGGCGCCTCCCGCGCCGCGTCGAGCTCAAGAACCTTCGCCGCCGCGCGACGAACTCGAGAACCTGCGCCGCCTCGCCGCCGAACCCGCCGTCCCGGCGATGTCGCGGGTGGTGATCGCCGGCATCGTCAGGACAGTCGAGACTTCGCTGATCACGATCAGCGGGATGGCGCTCTATTATCTCTACATCGTGCGCAATGTCGGCGCGCAACCCGGCTATTTCGCCGTGACGATCGGCGTCGCCGCGCTGTCGATGGCCATCTTCCAGTCGCTGCATGTCTTCAGCGTCGCGGCGTTCCGCAGCCCGGCCCGCGCGCTGCTGCGCATCGCCGGCGGCTGGACGCTGGCCTTTCTTGTCGTCTTCGCCGCGATGTTCTTCCTCAAGCTCGACGGCGTGCTGTCGCGCGTCTGGATGGCCGGCTGGTTCGCTGTCGGCTTCGTCACGCTGACAATCGAGCGCGCGGCGCTGGCGCGCGTCGTCAGACTGCTGGTGCGCGCCGGACGGTTGCAGCAACGAGCGGTCATCGTCGGCGGCGGCGCGATCGGCGCCGGCCTGCTGCGCGAATTGGTCAAGAACGAAGAAGGCGAGGTCGATCTGCTCGGCGTGTTCGACGACCGCAGCGACGAACGCTCGCCCGACACGGTCGAGGGTTATCCCAAGCTCGGCAATGTCGACGATCTCGTCGATTTCGCCCGCACGACCCGCGTCGATCTCATCATCTTCGCCCTGCCGATCACAGCCGAGCAGCGCATCCTGCAGATGCTGCGCAAACTCTGGGTGCTGCCAACCGACATTCGGCTGGCCGCCCACGCCAACCGGCTGAAATTCCAGCCGCGCTCCTATTCCTATGTCGGCAAGGTGCCGGTGCTCGATCTGCTCGACAAGCCGATCGCCGACTGGGATATCATCATCAAGCTGGCTTTTGACAAAGTGGTTGGCGCGCTGGCGTTGATCGCGCTGTCGCCGATCTTCGCCGCCACCGCGCTGGCGATCAAACTCGATTCGCCCGGCCCGGTGCTGTTCAAGCAGAAGCGCTATGGCTTCAACAACGAACTCGTCGAAGTCTTCAAGTTCCGCTCGATGCGCGCCGACAAGCTCGATCACGCGGCGGCCAAACTGGTGACGCGCGGCGATCCGCGCGTGACGCGGGTCGGTCGCTTCATCCGCAAGGCGTCGATCGACGAATTGCCGCAGCTCATCAATGTCGTCTTCAAGGGCGATCTGTCGCTGGTCGGCCCGCGTCCGCATGCGATCCACGCCAAGGCGGCCGATCGCCAATATGACGAAGTCGTCGACGGCTATTTCGCCCGCCACCGCGTCAAGCCGGGCATCACCGGCTGGGCGCAGGTCAATGGCTGGCGGGGCGAGACAGACACGCAGGAGAAGATCCAGCAGCGCGTCGAACACGATCTCTATTATATCGAGAACTGGTCGATCCTGTTCGACCTTTACATTCTCGCCATCACGCCGATCTCGCTGCTCAAGACGCAAAACGCGTACTGACGCCCTAGCGCGCGCCGAGGCTCTCGAACAGCTTGCGGTAGCGGGTCGCGATGTCGTCCCAAGTGAACTTCGCGGCGTGCGCGGGACCGATCTGAGCCAGCCGCGCTCGCAGGCTCGGATCATTGGCCAACACGACAATGCCGCTGGCAATCGAGGCTTCGTCAGCGGGATCGATCAGCAACGCCTTGTCTTCGGCGACTTCGCGCGTCGCGGTGGCGTCGCTCGTCAGCACCGGCGTCGCGCAGGCCATGGCCTCGAGAATCGGAATGCCGAAACCCTCATAGAGCGAAGGAAAGAGGAAGGCTTCGGCGCCGCCGATCAGCGGCGCGAGATGCTCCTCGGCGACATAGCCGACAAAGCGCGTTCGCGGCGAGACTTCCTGCGCGCCGTCCTCGCCAAAGACATGGGCGCGGTCGCGACTGCCGGAGACCACCAGCCACAGATTGTCGGGGAGCGAGGGCAAGGCCGCCCGCCAGGCTTTCAGCGCACGCGCCAAATTCTTGCGACGGTCCGAGGTCGCCTGAATGAGAAAATAGCGTTGCGGCAGCTCCAGCGCCGCGCGGACGCGGGCGAGCGATTGGGGATCGGGTGGCCGAAACTGCTCGGCGACGCCATTGCCGATGACGACGATCTTGTCGGCGTCGAGGCCGGTTCGCGCGACGATCCGCTGGCGCGAGAATTCGGACACGGTGACGACCTTCGCCACGCGGCGCATCAGCGCGGGAACCAGATTTTCGTAGAGGCGACGGAAGGACGCGGAGAAATATTCCGGCGTGTCGAGAAAGGCGACATCGTGAACGGTGACGACCTGACGGCTGTATGCGAGCGGGCCAGTCGCCGAGGGCGACCAGAGCAGCCGCCCTTTCGCCTTCAAGGGCAGCGCGAATTGCTCCCACAGATGGCCTTTAACGCCGCCCAGCGCATTCGCTGGCCGGATTTGCGTCGCGCCGTCGAGCCGCTTGGCGACCTCAAGCGCGACCCGCTGCTGGCCGCCCATCTGAAAGGCGACGACGCGGGTGTTGATCGCGAGATTCATCTCGGGGCCTTGTTCACGCCGGCGCGCGGCGGGCGCGGCGGTCGCGCAGCCAGGCCACAGCGAGGCCGCGCAGGCCGGCGACATCGAAGGCGAGCAGGATCGCGCCATAGAGGCCGCCCCCGCCGGCGAGCGCCGCCAGCGCCGCCAGCGCGGGCGGATGAAGCGCGTTGAGCGGACGGATGGCGAGCGCCATGGCAAGCGTCGCCGCAACGATTGCGGCGATATCGCGCAGGCGCGGCCGTGTCTCGGGCCGGCGCAAAGCCATTGCCGCCGCGACGGCGAAGCCGACGCCGAGACTGATGGCGTTGGCTTTGGCCAGCCCGTCGATGCTGGCCGAAGCGTCGTTGAAACGCAGCAGCGCAAGATCGGTCGCCAATGCAAGCGCGGCCGCGAGGATCACCGGCCAGGTGCGCTTGGCGAGCAGGAAGACCGGATTGATCGCCGCAAGGATCGTGCAATAGGCAAGAAATCCCGGCGCGACGAAGATCGTCAGGCGCGCAAAATCGCCATGATAGGCCGCTGGCACCAGCAGCGCCTCGAAAGTCGTCGCCATCGCCATATAGCCGCCCGCCAGCGGCGCCAGGACCGCCAGCGCCAGCGCCATATTGACGCCGATCTGTCGCTCGGCCGCCGGCCGCCCCTCCTTGCGGTCGCGCTCCAGCGCATATTGGAAGAGCAGAATTTCCGGCAGGGTGCTGATCGCCAGAAACAGGCGCTGGGCGAGATCGGTCGCCAGCGATAGATTGCCGGTGGCGACTGCGCCCAGATGATCGAGCGCGACCTGCCGATTGATGAGCGCGATCGCCTGATAGATGACCAGCGAGGCGACGAGCGGCTTGGCGTAGACGAGGAATTCGAAAATCTTGTCGCGCTTGGCGCGGCTGAGACCGGCGCCGGGCGTGCGAAGCTCTCGGCTGAGCGCGATCGCCGCGATGAGGCTCGCCAACGCCAGCGCGACCACCGTCAGCGTCGCGTCGCGGGTGACGAAGGCGACGGCGAGGACCAGCGTGAAGGTCAAAGCCTGACGCAGGCCGAAGAGCGCGGCGAAGGCGCGCTCCTGCCCGCGAGCGCGAAACTGGGCGCCGGAATAATCGACCCGGTTGAGCGAGATGGCGAGCAGCGGCGTCAGCAACAGGAGCCAGCGCGTCAGACCGAAAGTCGCGCCGCTCAGCGCGACAATCCCAAATCCGACGAATAACAGCCCGATCGCGCCGAGATAGCTCGCCTCCAGGCTCGCCGCGACACTGACGCGTTCGTCATTGTCGCCGGCGAAGCGCAGGTTGGAGTGGCGCAGCCAGTCGAACAGCGCGCCCGCCAGAGTGTTGGCGGCGAGCGCCACGGTCGCGTAGCGGCCGAATTCCGCCGGCCCGAGCAGCGCGCTGAGCGCGATGCCGAGCACAAAATTGGCGGCGGAATTGAGGAAGAAGACGGCGGCGAACAGCATGGCGCAACGCTAAGCCGACCCCGTTAAGTTCGGCTTACGACGGCGGCTTCCGCGCCGGTGGCAACTTCTTGTTAACCATGGGGTCGTAACTCTGAACAAGCGGCAGCGAGGGCTTCTTCCGTGACGATTGGCGTCGAGCCGTTGCGGCGATGGGTGCTCTGGCTGTTTCTCGCCGTCAGCGCCTTTGCGGCGATCGAACCCTCGCCCTATGAAGCGATGTTCTTCATCGCGCTGCCGGTCTTCGCCGCCGGCGGATTGCGCTTCGACCGCGCCATGACGCCGCTGATCGTCTCGCTGGGAATCTACGACGCCGGCGGACTTTTGGCGCTGACGCCTTTCGTCGACGAATCCGAAAGCGTCACCTTCATCGCCATCACGATCTACATCAGCCTGACCACGCTTTTCTTCGCCGGCGTGGTCGCCGCCGCGCCGCGCGAGCGCATGGAGACAATCCGCGCGGGCTATGTCGTTGCCGGCCTGATCGCCGCTGCGCTTGGCATCATGGGCTATTTCGACGTCGCGGGAACCGGCGATTATTTCACGCTCTATGACAACAGCCGCGCGATGGGTCCGTTCAAGGACCCCAATGTCTTCGGCCCGTTTCTCGTGCCGCCGATCGTCTGGCTCTGCCAGGATCTGGTCCTGGGCCGAGGGCGCCCCATGGCCGCCGCCGCCAAACTCGCCGTGCTGCTGCTTGGGCTGCTGCTCAGTTTCTCGCGCGGCGCGATCATCGATTTTGTCGCCTCGGGCGCGCTGCTGCTCGGCCTCACCTATCTGACCGCCACCTCTTCGCGCCAGCGCGCGCGCACGGTGGCGATCGCCGCCATCCTGACGCTGCTGGTCGTCCTGCTGGTGGCGGCGGCCTTGTCGGTGCCCGAGATTCGCCAACTGGCGCTCGAACGCACGTCGCTCGCCGAAGATTACGACAGCGGCCCGCAGGGTCGGTTCGGCAATCAGGCGCGCTCGATCCCGATGCTGCTCGAATTGCCCTTCGGCTTCGGGCCGCTGCGCTTCGGCCATATTTTCCCGCAAGACCCACACGAGGTCTTCATCAGCGCTTTCGCCTCCTTCGGCTGGATCGGCGGCCTCGCCTTCATCGGTTTCATCGCCGCGACGCTTTATTTCGGCTGGCGGCTATCGTTTCGCCGCTCGCCGCTGCAGCCGCAGGTCGTGGCGTTATGGTCGGCGCTCCTGCCGCAGCTCGTGCAGGGCGTGCAGATCGACACCGGCCATTGGCGCCATCTCTTCCTGATGTGCGGCTGTCTCTATGGTCTCGCGGCGGCGGAGCGGCTGGAGCGCCGGCCTGTCGCGCCAGCGCAGGCTCGGCCGCGCGCCCTTGCGCCCGTGGCCACTTAGCCGCCGGCCGAACGCCGCCGCGACGCCGGAGGGCGGCCGTCCGACGGCTTGGCGTCGTCGCGCGAGACGACGAGGCGCGGCCCGTCGGCGACGGGGGCGCGTCGAACAAATACATTTCGGATCGCCGCCCAGACCAGCAAATGCCAGTTGCGCGTCATGAAGCGTCGCTCGACGAAGACGTAATAGGTCAGACCAACCGCCACGACGACCAACGCCGAAGCGGCGAAGATCGCCGCGACGCCGATCAGCGACGCGCCCGGCGCAAGCTTGGCGGCGAGGCTGGCGAAGACCTGCGTCACCTGCAGATGCACGAGATAGATCGAGTAGCAGGCGCCGCCGATCAGGCTGATCCAGGGCGCAGCGCAGAAGCTGCGAAACCCCGAAGCAGGCGCAAACGTGCTGACGAACATCGCCGCCAGACCAAGATAGACGCCGAGGAGGCGCAAGACTTCGGCGACGCCTTCGCCGCCCTCGCGCGGCGCCGGTAGCGCCACGCAAAGCGCCAGTCCCAGCCAGCCGAGCAAAGTCGCGAAAGCCGCCGGACGCGCGGCGATCCAGGCGGCGAGCGGCGAGCGGGCGTAAGCCAGCACGATCCCCAGCCAGAAGAAATTGAACGAGTGGAGCAGCGAGAACTCGACGTGAAGCGGTCCGAGCGTCTTGAGATCGAGGATCGACAGGCTGACGCCTACGGCGAGCAAAGCCGCCGCCATCGCCGCGCGTGCGCCGAGCGAGGCGAGCCGCATCCACAGCCAGAACAGCAGCGGCGCGACAAGGTAGAACTGCACCTCGACCTCGAGCGACCAGCCGGGCGGGAACAGGCGCGGAAACGTGCCCCAGATGAGGTCATGCAGATAGAACAGGCTGCCGGCGAGGCTGAGATTGAGCGAAGCCGGCGCGACGTCGAAACGATGGGTGCCATCCGGCACCCAGCCGGTCAGACTGACGAAGGCCCAGGTCGCAACGAGCAGCAGGATATAGGGCGGCTCGATGCGCATGACGCGCCGGCCGAAATAGGCCTTCAGAAACGATGCTCCGAGCGGGTTCTTGTCGGCCTTGATCGCCTGATTGGCGAGAATGAAACCGCTGATGGCGAAGAACAGATTGACGCCGAGCGGCGCCACTTGGAGATGCGCCTCCAGCGGCGTGTCGGCGAGCCTGTCGCGGTAGCTGACGAAGAAGCGCGCCGCGCGCTCGATCGAATGGCCGAAAATGACGAAGGCGATGGCGAAGAAGCGCAAGCCGTCGACTTCGGGCCGATAGGCGCCCTGCGAGATCTTGCGCTGAAAACGGGCGGGAAAACCGGCAAGCCATGCGCCCACCCGCGCGCCGAGCCCCAATCCGGCCTCAACCATCCGCTCGTCCTCGTCCAATTGTCGTGCGCCGACTATGGACGGGGAGGCCTTATCGCCGGATTAAGCGCCAATGGAGTGAACGACGACGGCCGGGGCTTTGGCATTTCGGCAGGCAAAGAAACGCCTCCGACGCTGGCGCGGCGGAGGCGGAAAACGGCTGGGTCGTCTCAGAAGCGCCGTCTCAGGCCGGCTTCTTCAACTGCACCACATTATGCAGGGTCTGATCGGCGCTCTCGAAGAAGCGTTTGACGCCGCGCGCCGCCTGGCGGATGCGCTGCTCATTTTCGACCAAGGCGAGGCGGACGTAATCGTCGCCGTGCTCGCCGAAGCCGACGCCCGGCGCGACGGCCACATCCGCCTTTTCGATCAATAGCTTGGAGAATTCGAGACTGCCCAGGTGGCGGAATTTTTCCGGCACCGGCGTCCAGGCGAACATCGAGGCGCGCGGCGGCTCGATCGCCCAGCCGGCGGCGGTGAAGCTCTCCACCATCGCGTCGCGGCGGCGCTTGTAGGTGGCGCGCATCTCTTTGATGCAATCGTCCGGGCCGTTGAGCGCGGCGGCGGCGGCGACCTGGATCGGGGTATAGGCGCCATAGTCGAGATAGGACTTCACGCGGCTCAGCGCGGACAGCAGGCGCTCGTTGCCCACCGCGAAGCCCATGCGCCAGCCGGCCATCGAATAGGTCTTCGACATCGAGGTGAATTCGACCGTGACGTCGAAGGCGCCCGGCGCCTGCAGCACCGAGGGCGGCGGATCGTCGTCGAAATAGACCTCGGCATAGGCGAGGTCGGAGAGGATGAAGATCTCGTGCTTCTTGGCGAAAAGCACGAGGTCTTTGTAAAAATCGAGCGAGGCGACCATCGCCGTCGGGTTGGACGGATAGCAGACGACGACCGCGATCGGCTTGGGCGTCGAGTGGATCATCGCCCGTTCGAGAGCGATGAAATAATCGGGCGTCGGCTCGGCCGGCACCGAGCGAATGACGCCGCCCGCCATCAGGAAGCCGAAGGCGTGGATCGGATAAGACGGGTTGGGGCCGAGCACGACATCGCCGGGCGCGGTGATCGCCTGCGCCATATTGGCGAAGCCCTCTTTCGAGCCGAGCGTCGCGACAACCTGGGTCTCGGGATTGAGCTTCACGCCGAAGCGGCGCGCGTAATAACCCGCCTGGGCGCGGCGCAGGCCGGGAATGCCCTTCGAGGCCGAATAGCGATCGGTGCGCGGCTTGCCGACGGTCTCGATGAGTTTGTCGAGGACATGTTTGGGCGCGGGAAGATCGGGATTGCCCATCCCGAGATCGACGATGTCGGCCCCGGCGGCGCGGGCCTTGGCCTTGAGCTTATTGACTTGCTCGAAGACGTAAGGCGGCAGGCGCCGCACCCGGTGAAATTCGGACATCGCGCTGTTCTTTCCTTCCTGTGGGCGCCATTTTGGCGCGCGCATCCCCTGTTAGCACCGCCAATAAGCGCGCGGCAAACCTAAAGCGGCGGCGTGGGGTCGGAAACGCCCGGCTTTGGCTTCAATTTTACCTTTTTCGCCGCGGCGACCGCCCTGGCCGAAGGCGCATAGCCGGCGCGCAAAGCGTCGTGGCGCCTGGCGATCGACTCAAGATCGTCGTCGATGTCCTCGACCTCTTTGGCGCTTTTGATCTTGCCGGGCGGCTCGGGCGGCGGGGTGAAAACCGGAATTTCCTGCTGCGGCGTGGCCGGGCGCGATTCGCGGACGAAATCGGGCGGCGGATCGACATCGGTGGCGAAACCGAAGCTCTTGGCCAAGGAGTGCAATGGCGACCGATCGGGCGCCGGCTCCTGCTGCGCCGGCGCGTCCTGCGCGCGCGCCGCCCCCAGTCCAAGCGTCGCAACAGCGATCGCGACCGCCGCGAGCGCGCGTCTTGCCCCGCCAATCCTTGAACGCAAAGACAAACCTGTCCCCGTCGCTTTCCGCGCATGTCCGACCCGCAATCGGCGCGCGGCAATCTCATATAGCCTTGCAGGAGCCTAGCGGCATAATATGTCTGAAACGGGACTGGAGGCGCGCGCGCCTCGTCACAGGACACATATGCCGAGAAAACCAGTTAAGCGCAGCGACAAACAGGCGCGCGCGCCTCGGCCGAACGCGCCGGCGCCGGCTGAGGCCGCTCCCGCCGCCAAACCCGCGCCGGTCGAGCCGACAATAGCGCCTCCAGCAAGCGAGACTGCGGCGCAGACGCGCGCAGACGCGCCGAAGGAGGCGCGCGCCGGCGTTAGCGACGCGGCAGTTCCGAATGGCGAGACGCCGCTGCCGAATTTCGAGGCGCTGGCGCGCAATCTCGCCAGTCTGGTCGAGGAAGGCGGCAAGGTGCTGTCCGCCTATCTTCAGCCCCACGAGGGCGCCGGCGCGAGCCCGCCCGGTCAGGATCTGTCGAACATGATGGCGACGCTCGGGCGGGTCGCCGAATATTATCTGTCGGACGCGCAGCGGGCGATCCAGGCGCAGAGCGCCTTGTCGGGCCGCTTTCTCGAATTGTGGTCGGCGACGCTGCGTCGGCTGCAGGGTGAGGAAGCGCCCGAGGTCGCGCCGCCGCGCGCGGGCGACAAGCGTTTCGCCGACCCGCAGTGGCGTGACAATCCCTATTTCGATTTCCTCAAGCAGGCCTATGTGCTGACGACCGACTGGGCGCGCGATCTTGTCGCCCATGCCGACGAGCTCGACCCGCATACGCGCGACAAGGCGCAGTTCTATCTGCGTCAGGTCGCCAGCGCTCTCTCGCCGTCGAATTTCGTGCCGACCAATCCGGAATTGATGCGCGCGACGCTGGCCGAGAGCGGCGAGAATCTGGTGCGCGGGTTGCGCATGATGGCCGAGGACATTGCGGCGGGCGGCGGCGCGCTGCGCATCCGCCAGTCCGACGCGTCGAAATTCGCACTCGGCCTCAACCTCGCCATGACGCCGGGCAAGGTCATCTTCCGCAACGAGTTGATGGAGCTCATCCAATATTCGCCGGCGACCGAGAGCGTCTACATGCGCCCGCTGCTCATCGTGCCGCCGTGGATCAACAAATTCTATGTGCTCGACCTCAATCCGCA
>SSMV01000156.1 GCA_004799435.1 Bradyrhizobium sp. | reverse complement strand
ACCGCCTATCTCATCGCCGAAGTGATCGCGATCCCGCTGACGGGTTTCCTCACCCGCGTCCTCAGCATGCGCTGGCTATTCGTTGCGTCGACCGTAATGTTCACGCTCGCTTCGCTGGGCTGCGCGGCGAGCGGCGGCTTCGCCGTGCTGATCGCATGGCGAGTCTTGCAAGGCTTCTCCGGCGGGACGTTGATTCCGGCCGTCTTCTCGGCGGTGTTTCTACTCTTTCCCGTATCGCGACAGGGCGTCGCGACCACATTCGCCGGGGTTCTGGCCGTTCTGGCGCCGACCGTTGGGCCGATCGTCGGCGGTTGGATCACGCAGACCTATTCCTGGCACTGGCTGTTCCTGATCAATGTCGTGCCGGGGTTCATTTCCGCACTCGTCGCCGGCTTCCTCTTGCCCACGGCGCGGCTGCGTTTCGACGAAGCTCGTTCGCTCGACATTCTGTCATTGCCTCTTTTGGCGATCGCGCTTGCCGCACTGGAGATCGGCCTCAAGGAAGCGCCGACGCGCGGGTGGCGTTCCGGCCTGGTGCTGGGGCTGCTTGCGCTTTTCAGCGCGAGCGCAGCCGGCTTTGCTGGGCGCGCGCTCAGCGCGCCGCATCCGATCGTCGATCTCAAGACCTTTGCCGATCGAAGATTTACGATTGGCTGCATCCTTAGCTTTCTGCTGGGGATAGGCCTCTTCGGCTCCGTCTATCTCATGCCGGTCTTTCTCGCCTTCGTCAGACGCCATAATGCGTTGGAGATCGGCGAGGTTATGCTGGTGACGGGCGTGGCGCAGTTGTTGATCGCGCCAATCGCCGTCGCGCTCGAGCAACGGCTCGATGCAAGACTTCTGACCGCGGCCGGGTTCGGGTTCTTTGCGTTGGGTCTCGGCCTCAGCGGGCTGCAGACGCCGCAGACTGACTTCGAGGCGATGTTCTGGCCGCAGGTCATTCGCGGCCTTGCAATCATGTTTTGCCTTTTGCCGCCGACCCGGCTGGCGCTCGGCCATTTGGACGCCAGTCGCGTGCCCGAGGCGAGCGGGCTGTTCAACCTGATGCGCAATCTCGGCGGCGCCATCGGTCTCGCGCTGATCGACACCGTCGTCTACGGTCGCGCGCCCGTCCTCGGCGCCGCAATCCTCGACAAACTGCAGGCAGGCGATTTAGCCACCGCGAAATTCATCGGCCTGCCGCTCGACATTTTTGCCCAGCGCCCGGCGGGGCCGCTCGACGCCGGCGCGCAGGCCATGCTAGCGCCTTATGTCGAACAGGCGGCTTTGACTCAGGCCATCAATGAAGCCTGGCTGATGGTCGCCGCGCTGACCCTCGTCGGTTTGCTCTGCGTGCCATTTGCCAGGCCGTCGCCGGCGCCGAGAGCGGAATAGGCGCCCCTGGGTCGGAAGAGCGAGGCTCCGACTCAGCTCCTCAGATATCGATTGAACCAGTCCAGCGTGCGCCGCCAGGCCTCCGTCGCGGCCGCTTCGTCGTAGCGGGGAGTCGTGTCGTTGTGAAAGCCGTGATTGGCGCCTTTGTAAATATGACCCTCGTGCGGAACCTGCGCCTCCGTCAGGGCGGCGTCGAACGTCGGCCAGCCGCCGGTGATGCGCGTGTCGAGTTCCCCATATTGCGCGTTTAGCGGCGCCTTGATCTTGGCTGTGTCGGCGGCGCTGGGCTGAAGGCCATAGAATGGAACTGCGGCGGCAAGGTCAGAGCCCATTCGCACCGCAAGTTGATTGACGATTCCGCCGCCGAAGCAGAAGCCGACGGCGCCGAGTCGGCCGGCGCCATCCGGCCGCGATTTCAGCCACATTGCCGCAGCATAGAAATCCTCGCTCATCTTGGCGGCGTCCACCTGACGAAAGAGCGTCGTGCCCTTCTCATCGTCGCCTGGATAGCCGCCAACCGATGTCAGCCCATCAGGCGCGAAGGCGATAAAGTTGGCGACCGCCAGCCGCCGGGCGACGTCCTCAATGTAAGGGTTGAGGCCGCGGTTCTCGTGGATCACGACGACGCAAGGAAGTTTGTCGGCGTTCGCCGGTCGTGCGAGATAGCCTTTGATGCTGCCGTTTCCCTGCGGCGAAGGCACGGTGTCATACTCGGTCTTGATCCGTTGATCGTCCGGCGAGACTTGCACCGCCCAGGCGTAATTCGGCCTGAGCATGTCGAAGAGCGCCGCCGCGGTGACGCCGCCGACCGCAAATTTTCGCGCGCCGCGTAGAAAGCTCCGCCGGTCAATCTCGCCATGCACGTAGAGATCGAACAGGTTCAAAAGCTCCTGCGGAAAATCCGTCGCCTTCCTCCGGTCCATGTCTCGGCCTCCCCAATGGAGTTGGTTTGTCGCCTGCCAAATTCAGACTGGCCTTCGGCGAGAATATGGCCGATCGCCCGGTGACGACGGGACACATCTGCGCGAGCGGGGCGAACGGCGCCGCTGATCTTGCAGATCACGACAAATCACCCATCGCAGGCTGAGCCACCGCGCGAACGCCCGAACTGCGGTTCGGTGACGAGCGAGCCCGTCGGCCCTCCAATCCGTCGCCGAATTGCCGGTTCGCGTCGGCGCTTTGGCTGGAGATCCCTGTCCACGGAATGGGCTGGGATTGCACTGAACGATTCGGTAATTCGTTACGAGGGATGAAAAATCAGCCAAAATGAAATTTTCATTCTGTTATTGACTGTCGTTTGGATAATTCGTTACATTCTAGCCGCAAGGTGAATTATGAATTTCATTCTTGCCGGCAATTCGCTCCGAAGCTTTGATGGTCGAAGAGCGCGCCTCGAACGCGCAACATATGGAGGAAACAGATGAGACGCTTTGTGCTCGGTTTGGCCGCCGTCGCGACTGCGACGCTGGTTTCCAACGCCGCTTTCGCAGCCAAGATCGGCGTGTCGATGGACAAGTTCGACGACAACTTCCTGACCGTCCTGCGCAACGGCATGGCGGATTACGCCAAGACCCAACCGGACGTGACGCTGCAAATCGAGGACGCCAAAGACGACGTCTCGAAACAGCTCAGCCAGGTGCAAAATTTCATCGCCAACGGTGTTTCGGCGATCATCGTCAACCCTGTCGACACCAGCGCGACCGCGGCGATCACCAAGGCCGCCGCCGAGGCGGGCGTGCCGCTCGTTTACGTCAATCGTCTCCCGGCCGACGCCGACAAACTTGGGCCCAAGGCGGCCTTCGTCGGCTCGAATGAAAAAGACTCCGGCACGCTCGAAGCCAAGGAGATTTGCAAGCTTCTCGGCGGCAAGGGGGCGATCCTCGTCATGGAAGGCGAACTCTCCAATCAGGCGGCGGTGCAGCGCACTGCCGACGTGCATGACGTGCTGAAAACCTCGGACTGCAGCGGCATCAAAATCAT
>SSMV01000155.1 GCA_004799435.1 Bradyrhizobium sp. | reverse complement strand
AACGAACGCTTGGCGAAGCGCTTCACGCGGCTGAGGATCCTGCGGATAAAGAAGATCAGAACCGGCGCCACGCAAAGCGCGCCGGCGGCGACCAGCGGATCCTCACGGAACATCACTGCGGCGAGCCCGATAAGCTGCAGCGAATCGCGCGCCGCGCTTTGCACTACAAGCTGGAGCGCGTCGCGCAGGCCATTGGCGGCGAGAACCAGCCGGGCGACGAACTCGCTGGAGTGACGGTCCTGGAAATATAGGACGCTCTGATTGAGCAGGCGATCGAACACGCGACGCTGTGCGGTGGCGACAATGCGATTGCCGATGCGCGACAGCGTCACCGCCGAGCCGAAGGTCGCGGCGCCGCGCAAGACGAACAGCGCCAGCGCTTCAAAAGCGAGAATCCGCATCTGGCCGAATTTCTCGGCCTCGACCATGCCGTTCACCACCGGCTTGAGCAGAGCGGCGACGGCGCTGTTGGAAGCGGCGATCAGCGCGAGCTGGAGCGCGGCCAGCGCATAGCCCTTGCCATGCTCGCGGCCGAAATCGGCGATGAGCCGGCGGAGCATCCGCACGGCGCCCATTTGAGCTTCGCTATCCGTCCGATCGAGCATCGCGGCTTGCTACAATGGGCGGCGCGCGAGGGAAAGCCCGGAATCGCGGCTTTCCGTCTCGCGCTTTCGCTGCGACGGTCGCAATGTCGTGATCTTGAGGGCGGATTTAACGGACAGGCCGATCAGCGGCGCGCAGAGCTCGGCGCGCGGATGGTGCGCGGCCGCTTATATTCGACCACCACAGCGCGATTGCGTCCCGCGACCACGGTCGAACGACCGCGCGCCATATTGGCCTGTTTGGTCGCCAGCGCTTTGACCTCTTCGATCGGCGCGCCGCTCAGCGAGGCGGCGATTTCGATGCGCTGCGCCGGGTCGTCGGTCAGGCTTTCGGCCGCGAACAACGCCTCTTCGAGGGTCGGGGGATCCTTGCGGACGCGCCGCGGGCCCCATTTCGTCTTCCAGGTCGTCGCCATCCCATCCTCGCAACCGTTCCGGTCCCAGCGCCGAAACCCAGCGGAAAGCAACAGACAAATAGCAGGAATGCTGCAGTGCAGCAATGAAAAACCGGCGCCGAAGTTATTTATTCCACCAGCGTGACCAATTCGCCACGGCGCAAAAAGTTCAATATCGCGGCCATGACGGACCGATCGCGTATAAACCTTAACCGCACTTGTCGCGCCGGAGCGTCGCCATGACCAACAATGGCTTAGAAGCGGAATCCGACGCTGGCCGGGCGAAGGCATTCGCCGGCTTCGCCGCCGAACTCAGCCCTCATGACGGCCGCCGCGCCGCCATCGACGCACTCTACCGCGCGCAGGAGACCGAGATTCTGCTGGGGCTGATCGCCGCCGCGCAATCGCCGCCGGAGATGGTGCGGCAAGCCCAGGCGATGGCGCGCCGGCTCATCGCGACCATGCGCGAGCGGCCGGCGGCCAATGCGGTGCAGGGGCTGATGCGCGAATACGCCATCTCCAGCCAGGAAGGCGTCGCGCTGATGTGCCTGTGCGAAGCGCTGCTGCGCGTGCCCGACGCGGCGACACGCGATGCGCTGATCGCCGACAAGATCGGCGGCGCGGCCTGGCGCAAGCATCTCGGCCATTCGCCCTCGCCCTTCGTCAACGCCGCAACCTGGGGATTGTTGATCACCGGGCAACTCGTCGCGCCGGCCGACGAGACCGGACTGAGCGCCGCCTTGTCGCGGCTTGTCGGGCGCGCTGGAGCGCCGGTCATTCGCGCCGGCGTCGACATCGCCATGCGCCTGCTCGGCGAACAATTCGTTTGCGGCGAGACCATCGAAGCCGCGATCTCTCAGGCGAAGCGGCAGGAGGCGCGCGGCTATCGCTATTCCTACGACATGCTCGGCGAGGCGGCGGCGACCAAAGAAGACGCCGAGCGCTATCTTGCCGCCTATGAAGGCGCGCTGAAGGCGATCGGCGCGGTCGCCGGCGGGCGCGGCGTTTACGAAGGGCCTGGCCTGTCGGTCAAGCTCTCGGCGCTGCATCCGCGCTATGCGCGCAGCCAGCGCGCCAGAGCGACGGACGAGCTCTATCCGCGGCTCAAGAAACTGGCGGTTCTCGCGCGTGGCTTCGACATTGGCCTGAACATTGACGCCGAGGAATCCGAACGGCTCGATCTGTCGCTCGATCTTCTCGAGAGGCTCTGCCACGAGCCGGAACTGCAGCGATGGGACGGCGTCGGCTTCGTCGTTCAGGCCTACCAGAAACGCGCCCTGGCGGTGATCGACTGGATTGTCGAACTCGGCCGCTCATCCCGGCGAAGGATCATGCTGCGTCTCGTCAAAGGCGCCTATTGGGACAGCGAGATCAAGCGCGCGCAACTCGAGGGGCTGGAGGGATTTTCCGTCTTCACCCGCAAGATCCACACCGACGTCTCCTATCTCGCCTGCGCCCGGCGCCTGCTCGCCGCGCCCGACGCCGTCTATCCGCAATTCGCGACCCACAATGCGATGACGATGGCGAGCCTGCGCGTCATGGCGGGCGAAAATTTCGCTCACGGGCAATATGAGTTTCAGTGCCTGCATGGCATGGGCGAGACGCTTTACGATCAGATTGTCGGCGCCGGCCGGGAAAACCGGCCATGCCGGATCTATGCGCCGGTCGGTTCACATGAGACGCTGCTCGCCTATCTGGTGCGTCGTCTGCTCGAAAACGGCGCCAACACCTCTTTCGTCAATCGCGTCTCCGACGCGGCGACGCCGATCGAGGCGCTCATCGACGATCCCGTCGATGCGGCGCGCGCGCTCGCGCCCATCGGCGCGCCGCATCCGGCGATCCGCGCGCCCCGCGATCTTTTCGCGCCGGCGCGCGAAAATTCCTCGGGTCTTGATCTCAGCAACGAGGCGCGTCTCAAGGGCCTCGCGAAGGCGCTCGACAAGAGCGCACGCGAAGCTTGGCGCGCCGGCGGTGCCGGCGCTTCCGCGCGGGCGATCGTCAACCCGGCCGACGCCGACGACGTTGTCGGCTACGCGCTCGACGCGGGGCGCGACGACGTCGAGCGCGCCTTCGCCGCCGCCGCCCCTTCCTCTTGGGCGGAGCGCGCGCCGGCGGAGCGCGCCCGCATCCTCTATGCCGCCGCCGAGCGTTTTGAAGCGCACGCCGAGCGCCTTGCGGGGCTGATTTGCCGCGAGGCGGGCAAGACAATACCCAATGCGCTGGGCGATGTGCGCGAGGCGGTCGATTTTCTGCGCTATTACGCGACGGCCGTCGCCAACCCCGATTTCGCCAATGCGACCCATAGGCCGCTAGGGACGGTCGTCTGCATCAGTCCGTGGAACTTTCCCATCGCGATCTTCACCGGCCAGATCGCCGCCGCGCTGGCGGCTGGCAATGCGGTGATCGCCAAACCGGCAGAGGAGACGCCGCTGGTCGCGCAAGCGGCGACAGACTTGTTGCACGGGGCCGGCGTGCCGGTTGAGGCGCTCTCTCTTGTCATCGGCGACGGCGCGATTGGCGGGTTGTTGACTGCGCATCCCGGCGTGAGCGGCGTGATGTTCACCGGCTCAAGCGAGGTGGCGCGGCTGATCGCCGCCGCACTCGC
>SSMV01000154.1 GCA_004799435.1 Bradyrhizobium sp. | reverse complement strand
TAGCGCCCTGACGCCGGCTCACGCTGAGGCGCGTCCGACGTCTGGCGAAGACGCGGGTTCGGCGACGCCGTTCTTCGCGCCGCTTGCGCTCATCGCGCTGCAGCTCGTCGTCTGGACCGCGCTTGGCGCAGGTTTCGAAGGGTCGATCGACAATGACGTCGCCGAGGGCGTGGTCGACGGGCGCGAATTGCGCCTCTCCTATCTGCGTCATCCCCCTCTCTCCTCCTGGGTCAGCGGCTTCGCCTCGACGATGGGTCCGCTGCGCTATGTCGCGCTCTTCGGCTTCGCGCTCGCTTTCGCGTCCATCGCCTTCGTGCTTTGCGCCGCCTTCATGCGCCGCAGGGACGGGCGCGTCGCGGCGCTCTTCGCCTTGATGGCGGGTTTTGGTTCGCCCTATGCGACCTACTGGCCGCTCAAGTTCAATCACAACATCGGCGTGATGCCCTTCTGGGCGCTGACGCTCTGGGCGGCCTGGAACGCCTTCGAAGACGGAGCGCTGACGAGCTGGGCGCTGTTCGGCGCGGCGGTTGGCTGCGGCCTCTGGGCCAAGTACGCGATCCTGCATCTCGTCGCCCCGCTTGGCCTCGCCTTTCTCATCGTGCCGGAATGGCGGCGCCGTCTCGCCGGGCCGGGGCCGTGGCTGGCGCTGGCGGTCGCGGCGGCGATCGTCGCGCCGCAGGCGATCGATGTCGCCAACCGCGGCGCGACGACGCTGAAATGGGCGACCCATGCGACGCCCTCGGGCGCGTTGGAGCGCGCTGGCTGGATGGGGCAATTCATTCTCGACGCCGCGCTCGCCAATCTTCCCATGGCGCTCTTCGCCTGGATCGCCTGCGGCGGAGCGGCGCTGAAAGCGGCGATCGGCTCGATGTTCGCCCGCGCGACGCGTAGTCGGCTCGATCTCTTTTTGCATTTCGCCGTCTTCGGCCCGGTGCTGCTGATTGCGCTCGCCGCGCCCTTCGGCATCCGCGTCTTCTATCACTGGTTCACGCCGGTCTCGATCAGTTGCGCGGCCTGGTGGGGTCACGCGGTCGCGCGGGCGGGCCTGCGCGTGCTGCCGCGCCGCGCCTGGATCGCCTATGGAATCTGGTTTCTCGTCGTGATCGGCGGCTATGTCGCCCAACGCGAGTTCTGGCGATGGCAGACGCCGCTCAACACCGGGGCTTACGCGGAAATGGACGGTCCGGCGCTCGCGGCGCTCGCCGAGCGTTACTGGTCCGAACATGGCGAGGGACGCATCCCCTATATCGTCAGCTATGACGGCAAGATCGGCTTCCAGGCCGCCGGTTCGATCGTTTTCGATCTGCCCTACCGGGTGCGGGTGTTGAAAGACGGCGCGTCCTACAACGCGCCGTGGTTCGATCTCGCCGATCTGCGCCGACGCGGCGCGCTGGTCATCGCCGCCGGACCCGACGTGGAGGCCGCAATCGACGGCGCGCCGATCGAGGTTCGCGACCTGACGGGTTTCGATCGGCCGGTCTTGCCGGGCGTGAAGACCCCGCCGCGGATCTATTTCGGCGTCATCGCGCCGGGGACGTGACTTAAGCCGGCTGCGCGCCGCTCAGCGCCGCCGCCATTTTCTCGATGCGCTGGCTCAATTCGCCAAAGGCCTGCGCCGCCGCGACGGCCTGGATTTCCGTGTCGCGCCGGGCGACCCGGTCGCGCTCAGCGCCGCGCTCGGCTTCCGCCTCGAGCGCG
The DNA here is from genome assembly GCA_004799435.1 of Bradyrhizobium sp. Classification (GTDB taxonomy): domain Bacteria; phylum Pseudomonadota; class Alphaproteobacteria; order Rhizobiales; family Beijerinckiaceae; genus Roseiarcus. The sequence goes on along the minus strand of SSMV01000154.1, from coordinate 12,590 downwards.
GCGACGCGCCGCAGCGCCTCGGTCAGCTCGTCGGCGACGGTCAGAGCCGCCATCACAATCAGCCGCTGGTCGCCGATCTCGCCGAAGGCGCGGTGCATCGCCTCGAATTTGGCGTCGACGACGCGCGCCAATTCTTCGAGATGCGGCTCCTCGCCCTCGTTGCAGGCGAGCCGATAGCCGCGTCCGCCAATTGTCACCGTGACCTGCGCCATAGTCCTCTCGTTTTTGGGCGGGCCTAACCGCCCTCGGCGGCGAGCAGGCGGCCGACCACGGTCTCGATCGCCTCGCCCGCCTGCGCCAGTTTCCTGGCCGCCTCGGCGTTGGCCGCCTCCAGCGCCCGTCCGCGGCCGAGTGCGCTGTCGAGGTCGACCGCCAGCCGGTCGCGGTCGTCCTGCATCAGCGACAATTCCTCGTCGGAGTCGCCGCGCTTGGCGTCGTGACGCACCCGGCGCTCGACCGCCGCCTCCAGCAGATCGATCGCCGCGCGCATGCGCTTCAGCGAGGGCTCGAAAGGACTGAGGGCCATTTGACTCCATCCCTTAGGGCTCATTGCTTACGCGACGCTTGAAGCGGCCGTCAACGCATCGAGGCCGCAATTGACAGGAGAATGGAGCGCCGCCTATCTACGCGGCGCAGCGACGGCGCGAGCGACGCGCCAGGCCTATCCCAATTGCCCATCCCAATTTCGGAGTGCCGCGATGGTCGAGGTGTCCCACGACGCGATGGCGAACGCGATCCGCTTTCTCTCGGCCGACGCCGTCGAGAAAGCCAAAAGCGGACATCCGGGCCTGCCGATGGGCGCGGCGGATTTCGCGACGGTGCTGTTTCGCGACGTGCTCAAATTCGACGCTGCCGACGCCAGTTGGCCCGATCGCGACCGTTTCGTCCTGTCGGCCGGCCACGGCTCGATGTTGCTCTATTCGCTGATCTATTTGACCGGGATCGGCGGCGCGGACAGCCTCAAGATCTCCGACCTTCAGGCGTTCCGCCAGCTCGGCTCGAGGACGCCGGGACACCCCGAGGTTGAGGTCGGCCATACGCCGGGCATCGAAACGACGACCGGGCCGCTGGGGCAGGGCCTGGCCACCGCGGTCGGCATGGCGCTGGCCGAGCGGATGCTGGCGGCCGAATTCGGCGATGTGGTCGACCATCACACCTACGTGCTGGCCTCCGACGGCGACCTGATGGAGGGGATCAGCCAGGAGGCGATCGCCATCGCCGGCCACCTCAAGCTCGCCAGGCTGATCGTCCTCTATGACGACAACGGCATTTCGATCGACGGCAAGACGTCGCTCTCCGACTCGGTCGATCAGTTGATGCGGTTCCGCTCGGCCGGATGGCGCGCGCTGCGCATCGACGGCCACGACCCCAAGGCGATCTTAAGCGCGCTGGAGGAGGCCAAGCGGGCCGACCAGCCGACGCTGATCGCCTGTCGCACGACGATCGGCTACGGATTGCCGACGCGGGCGGGCACCAATAAGGCGCATGGCGAGGCGCCGGGGGCGGCCGAGATCGCCGGCGCCCGCGCCGCGCTCAACTGGCCCTATCCGCCCTTCGAAGTGCCTGACGACATTCTCAGTGTTTGGCGCAAAGCCGGGACGCGCGGCGCACCGGCGCGCGCCAAGTGGCGGACCACTCTGGATGCGCTCGCCCCCGACCGGCGCGCCGAATATGACCGCCGGCTACGCGGCGATCTTCCCGCCGGTTTCGCCGCCGCCGTCGACGCCTATAAGCGCCAGCTCGCGACCGACGCGCCGGAAATGGCCACCCGCAAGTCGGGTGAGGCGGCGCTGAAGGTGCTTGCCCCCGTCGTGCCCGAACTGGTGACCGGTTCGGCCGATCTCACCGGCTCGACCAACACGTTGGTTCCGGCGACGCGCGAGATCACGCCCGACGACATGAGCGGCCGCTATATCCACTGGGGCATCCGCGAACATGGCATGGTTGCGGCCTGCAACGGCATGGCGCTGCATGGCGGCTTTATTCCGTCGGGCGCGAGCTTCATGTGCTTCACCGACTACGCGCGCCCGGCCATACGCCTGTCGGCGCTGATGGGCGCGCATGTCGTGCATGTCTTCACCCATGAATCGATCGGGCTGGGCGAGGATGGCCCGACCCACCAGCCGGTCGAGCAGCTCGCTTCGCTGCGGGCGATGCCCAATCTGCTGCTGTTTCGCCCCGCCGACGCGGTAGAGACGGTCGAGTGCTGGCAGGCGGCGCTGACGATGCGCCATTCGCCCTCGATCCTGGCGCTGACCCGGCAAAACCTGCCGGCGCTGCGCAAGGTCCATGTCGCGGACAATCTCTGTGCGCTCGGCGCCTATGAAATTTCCCCGGCGCAGGGAAAAGCCGCGGTGTCGATTTTCGCCAGCGGTTCGGAAGTCTCGATCGCCGTCGCGGCGCAGAAACTGCTGGCCGACAAGAATGTCGCCGCGCGCGTCGTCTCCGTGCCCTGCACCGAGTTGTTCTTCAAACAGGACGACGCCTATCGCGCCAAGATCCTCGGCGACGCCCGCGTTCGGGTCGGCGTCGAGGCGGCGGTGCGCCAGGGCTGGGATGCGCTGATCGGCGACGGTCCGTTCATCGGCATGACGACATTCGGCGCGAGCGGCCCCTATAAGCAGCTCTATGAGCATTTCGGCATCACGGCGGCCAAGGTGGCCGAGGCGGCGCTGGCGCGGCTGAACGCCTGATCAGTGGGCTTGGCGCCCGACCGATAGGCAGGGCGTCTGGAATACGCCGCCTGCACTGGACTTTAGTTCAAGGATCGAGGAAAAGGCGCGCGGTTTGCGCGTCCCCCCGCCGTGGGCGGACGATCCCTGGGATCAACAGGAGATGAGACGATGGCGGTAAAGGTTGCGATCAACGGGTTCGGGCGCATCGGGCGCAACATTCTGCGCGCCATCGTCGAGTCGGGCCGGACCGACATTGAGGTCGTCGCGATCAACGACCTCGGCCCGGTCGAGACCAATGCGCATCTGCTGCGCTACGATAGCGTGCACGGCCGTTTCCCGCACACCGTGAAGACCTCGGGCGACACGATCGACGCCGGCCGCGGCCCGATCAAGGTGACGGCGGTCAAAGACCCGGCGCAATTGCCGCATAAGGATCTCGGCGTCGATATCGCGCTCGAATGCACCGGCATTTTCACCGCCCGCGACAAGGCGGCCGCGCATCTGACCGCTGGCGCCAAGCGCGTCATCATCTCGGCCCCGGCCGAGGGCGCCGATCTGACGGTCGTCTATGGCGTCAACCACGACAAGCTGACCAAGGACCATCTCGTCATTTCCAACGCTTCCTGCACGACCAACTGCCTCGTGCCAGTCGTGAAGGTCTTGAATGACGCGATCGGCGTCGATCACGGCTTCATGACGACAATCCATTCCTACACCGGCGACCAGCCGACGCTCGATACGCTGCATAAGGATCTCTACCGCGCGCGCGCCGCGGCGCTGTCGATGATCCCGACGACGACCGGCGCGGCCAAGGCGGTCGGCCTCGTGCTGCCCGAGCTCAAGGGCAAGCTCGACGGCTCGTCGATCCGCGTGCCGACGCCCAATGTCTCGGTGGTCGATTTCAAGTTCGTCGCCAAGAAGAAGACGTCGATCGAAGAAATCAACGCGGCGATCAAGGCGGCGGCCGAGAGCGGCCCGCTCAAGGGCATTCTTGGCTTCACTGATCAGCCCAATGTCTCGTCCGACTTCAACCACGACAGCCGTTCCTCGATCTTCCATCTCGACCAGACCAAGGTGATCGAAGGCAATTTCGTGCGCATCCTGTCGTGGTACGACAATGAGTGGGGCTTCTCCAACCGCATGGCCGACACCGCGGTTGCGATGAGCAAGCTTATCTGACGATCTCCCCGGAGCCGGCGAACTGCCGGCTCCGTCCGCTTAACATTTCGAAGACTTGTCAACATTTCGACGAATTGGTCGAACGGCGCCGGAGCCACGCCATGACCGCTTTTCGCAATCTCGATTCCGCCGAAGTGAAGGGAAAGCGCGTTCTATTACGCGTCGACCTCAACGTGCCGATCGAAAACGGTCGCGTCACCGACTCCACCCGCATCGAGCGCGTGGCGGCGACGATTCTCGAGATCGCCGATAAGGGCGGCAAGGCGATCATCCTCGCCCATCTCGGACGCCCCAAAGGCAAGCCCGATCTCGCCTTCACGCTCAAGCCGGTCGCCGATGCGGTCGGCGCAATCATCGGCCGCCCGGTCGCCTTCGCCGGCGACTGCATCGGCGAGACGGCGGTCAAGGCGATCGCCGCGATGAAGAACGGCGACGTTCTCGTGCTCGAGAACACGCGCTTCTACGCCGCCGAGGAAAAGAACGAGCCGGGCTTCGTCGCCGAACTCGCCAAGCTCGGCGACATCTATGTCAATGACGCCTTCTCGGCCGCCCATCGCGCCCATGCCTCGACCGAGGGCGTCGCCCGCCATCTGCCGGCCTATGCCGGCCGGGCGATGCAGATGGAGCTCGACGCGCTGACGCTGGCGCTGAGCGCCCCGGTTCGCCCGCTGGCGGCGATCGTCGGCGGCGCCAAGGTCTCGGGCAAGCTCGAACTCCTCGGCAATCTTGTCCAGAAAGTCGACATCCTGATCATCGGCGGCGGCATGGCCAACACCTTCCTGTTCGCGCAGGGCAAGGCGGTCGGAAAATCGCTGTGCGAGAAGGACTTGGCCGGCACAGCGCGCGACATCCTTGCGGCCGCCAAGAAAGCCGGACACGAGGTTTTGCTGCCGGTCGACGCGACGGTCGCCAAGGAATTCAAGGCTCACGCGCCCTCGCGCTTCGTCGATGTCGATCATGTCGGCGAAGACGAGATGATCCTCGACATCGGGCCGAAGTCGATCATCGCCGTCGAAGCGGCCTTGGCCAAGGCGAAGACGCTGGTGTGGAACGGGCCGTTCGGCGCTTTCGAGACGCCGCCTTTCGACGCCGCGACGATGCAGATCGCCAAAACCGCCGCCTTCCTCACCGGCGATGGCAAGCTCAAAAGCGTGGCGGGGGGCGGCGACACGGTCGCCGCGCTTAACGCCGCGGGCGTCGGCGATCAGTTCACCTATGTGTCGACCGCCGGCGGCGCCTTTCTTGAATGGTTGGAAGGCAAGGCTTTGCCGGGCGTCGAGGCTTTGCGCGCCAAATAAGTCACCAGGAGACGCGAATGTCCCGCATCACGTTACGCCAGCTGCTCGATCACGCCGCCGAACACGACTATGGCGTGCCGGCGTTCAACATCAACAATATGGAGCAGGCGCTGGCGATCGGCGAAGCTGCGAGCGCGCTCGACGCGCCGGTGATCATCCAGGCCTCGCGCGGCGCGCGTTCCTACGCCAATGACATCATGCTGCGCCACATGATGGACGCGCTGACCGAGATCTATCCGGGCGTGCCGATCTGCGTGCATCTCGATCACGGCAACGGGCCGGCGACCTGCGTCACCGCAATGCAGGCGAATTTCACCTCCGTCATGATGGACGGCTCGCTGAAGACGGACGGCAAGACGCCGGGCGACTGGGCCTATAATGTCGGCGTCACCAAGCAGGTTGCCGATATGGCGCATCTGGGCGGCGTCTCGGTCGAAGGCGAGCTCGGCGTGCTCGGCTCGCTGGAAACCGGCATGGGCGACAAGGAAGACGGCCATGGCGCCGAAGGCAAGCTCAGCCACGACCAGCTTCTCACCAATCCCGACGAAGCGGTGAAATTCGTCCGCGAGACCAAGGTCGACGCGCTCGCCGTGGCGATGGGCACGTCGCATGGCGCCTATAAGTTTTCGCGCAAACCGACCGGCGACATTCTCGCGATGAATGTCATCGAGGAGATCAACAAGAAGCTGCCCAACACCCATCTCGTCATGCACGGGTCGTCTTCGGTGCCCCAGGATCTGCAGGACGTCATCAACAAGTTCGGCGGCAAGATGCCGCAGACCTATGGCGTGCCGATCGAGGAAATCCAGCGCGGCATCAAGCATGGCGTGCGCAAGATCAACATCGACACCGACAATCGCATGGCGATCACCGGCCAGATCCGCCGCGTCTTCCAGGAAGACCCGTCCGAATTCGATCCGCGCAAATATCTCAAACCCGCGCAGGACGCGATGATCAAGCTCTGCAAGCTGCGCTTCGAGCAATTCTCGACCGCCGGCAAGGCCTCGAAGATCAAGAAAGTGTTGTCGCTCGCCGAAATGGCCAAGCGCTACGCCAGCGGCGAACTCGATCCGAAATTCGCCTGAGACCATCGTGACCTGGCCCTTGTCCGCTCGCGGGCAGGGGCCGATGACACGGCGCGGATGCGACAGTCGCGAGGCGGTTGGGCATGACCTCGTTCAAGACGATCCGCGCGCGCGCCGAGGCGCGCAAAGGCGGCAAAGACGCGCTAGCGCGCTTCCTGCCGCCAAAGCCCGATCCGCAAGCCCTCGCCGCGCTCGCAGACGACCGCGTGCTGGCAGAAATGACCAAGCGGGTCTTTTCGGCGGGCTTCGCCTGGCGCGTGATCGAAGCCAAATGGCCCGGCTTCGAGGAGGTGTTTCTCGGCTTTGCGCCGGCGCGGCTTCTGTTCGAACCGGATGAATTCTGGGGTCGCCTGACGGCGGACACGCGCATCGTGCGCAATGGCGCGAAGATCATGTCGGTGCGCGACAATGCGCGCTTCGTCGCCGATATCGCCAGGGAACACGGGAGCTTCGGCAGGTTTCTCGGCCAATGGTCGCCCGCCGACGAGATCGGCCTCTTGGAGCTGCTCGCCAAGCGCGGCGGGCGGCTCGGCGGAGCGACCGGACAGATGCTGTTGCGCTTTCTCGGCTGGGACGGCTTCGTCACGTCGAAGGATGTTGTCACCTGCCTACGCGACGCCGGGCTCGACATTGCGCCAGAGGCCAAGTCGAAGCGCGATCTCGCCAAGGTGCAGGCGCAGTTCAACGCCTGGGCCGAGGAGACCGGTCTTTCCTATTCGCATCTCTCGCGCATTTGCGCGATGTCGATCGGCGAGAATTACGAAACGGACCGTCTCGCCAATTTCGCCGACGATCCGGCGTGAGTGGCGTCGGCGCGCTATCTCCGTCATCGCGAGGCGCGAAGCGACGAAGCGATCCAGATCGAAGGCCGTGATCCCTGGATCGCTTCGCTGACGCTCGCGATGACGACGGAGACTCCGGGTCGACGTTGGTCGCCTAACCTTTCGCCGCGGGCGCGAGCAAGGCTTGAGCGATCGCGCTCCATTCCTCCGCCGCCGGGTCTTTGCTGACCGGCTTCTTCGCCCGCCGATACCAATAGGCGGCGTTGCCCGCATCCCCCTCCTTGCGATGGAGATAGGCGTGCACCCAATCGCCGACGCCGCCTTCGTCGGCCTGCGCGAGCTCATGGGCGCGATCCCATTCGCCTTTGGCGTCCCACCACAGCGCCTGCAGCGCGAGGCTCAGGTCTTGCGGCGGGGCAGGGGCGGCGAGCGAAGCGCGGAAGGCGGCGAGATCCATGGCGCGAGCGTCCTGAAGGCTGGGCCGCCAGCCTTCCTCAAGCGCGCGCGATTGTCGAGCGCTTCGCCTATTGGCCCTTTAACTTGGCGATCTCGGCGCGCGCCGCGACAATGATCTCTTCGTTCTTATGCGCATGTCCCCACAGGCCCCAGCCGCCCTCGACCGCTTCGGTGAGCAGCACCCAGGTGCGCTGTTTGAGACTGTCGTCCTGCGCCGCAGCGGCCACCAGATCGGTGAGTTGGCGCGTCACGGCGATTTGCTTGGCCCGGTCGAGCGCGCCGGCGTTGGTCAGAACCTGGACGCGAACGTAGTTGCTGTCGCCATCGACATTGGCGAGGGCGCCGGGCGCCAGCTCATGCACGAAAGCCGCGGTGTTCTTGCGAAACATCGGGATGTCGGGAACCTGCTCGACCGCTTTGACCGTCGCAGCCGCATCCATCGCCAATTTGTGGGGGTCGCGAAACGTGTTGGCGGTCGCGTAAATATCGATCATGGGCATCGACGGAACTCCTCGTAGCGGACTATGATCGGCATCATAGTGAACTATGAAGATTGTCATAGTCAAGGACGCAATTGTGGCCGGCGACGTCAAGCAGATCATGATCGAACGGACGGCGGTGCTGCTCGCCAAAAAGGGGCTGCAACGCGCCTCCTTCAGCGAAATCCTTGAGGCGTCCGGCGCGCCGCGCGGATCGCTCTATCACCACTTTCCCGGCGGCAAGGACGAGCTGGTGCTCGCCGCTCTGGAATATGCCGGCGATCAGGCGTTGACGGTGCTCGCCCGCCTCGCCGGTAAGCCGGCGCGCGAGGTGGCCGAAGGCTTTCTCGCTTTGTGGCGGTCGGTTCTCGCCCGGTCGGATTTCGGCGCGGGCTGCGCCATCGTCGCCGTGACGGTCGCGGCGGAATCGCCTGAGTTGCGGGCGAGAGCGGCAGCGATTCTGCGCGCCTGGCGCGAGAGGCTCGGCGAGCTTTTCGTCAAGGGCGGAATGCCGCGCGAGAAGGCGCCGGCAATCGCCGCCAATCTGGTCGCCGCTTGCGAGGGTGGGGTGATTCTGGCGCGCGCTGAACGCAGTTTTGAGCCGTTCGATCTGGTCGCCGCCGAGCTGCTCGCCATGGTCGAAGCCGCCGTGAAAGAAGGTTGAGCGATGAAAGACGGCAGTGCGCTGGTGCTTTTCTCGGGCGGTCAGGATTCGACCACCTGCCTTGCCTGGGCGCTCGAACGTTTCGAGCGTGTCGAGACCGTCGGCTTCAATTATCGCCAGCGCAACGTGATCGAACTGAGCGCGCGTCCGCGCGTGCGCAAAGCACTGACCCAGAGGTTTGTGAACTGGGCGGGTCGGCTCGGACAAGATCACATTCTCGATCTTGGAGCGCTCGCCGAGATTTCCGAAAGCGCGTTGACGCGTCCCATGGCGATTGCGATTTGCGCCGACGGACTGCCCAACACTTTCGTGCCGGGACGCAATCTTCTGTTTCTGACTTTCGCCGCCGCGCTCGCCTATCGACGCGGGATCGCGCGGCTGGTCGCGGGCATGTGCGAGACAGATTTTTCCGGCTATCCCGACTGTCGCGACGAGACGATCAAGGCGTTGCAGGGGGCGATCAATCTCGGCATGGCGACGCGTTTCGTCATCGAGACGCCCCTCATGCGGCTCGACAAAGCGGCGACTTGGCGCTTGGCCCAAGATCTTGGCGGCGAGGCGCTGATCGAGATCGTGCGCGAGGAAACGCACACTTGCTACGAGGGTGACCGGACCCATCGCCACGACTGGGGCTGGGGTTGCGGCGTCTGTCCGGCCTGCAAGCTCAGAGCGGCCGGCTACGCCGCGTTCCGCGCCGAGAAGGCGTAGCGCCGTCGCTCTTCACTCGCCGAAGAGTTCGAGCACGGCGACATTGAAGCGCGGCAGGTCTTCGGGCTTGCGCGAGGTCACGAGATGGCCGTCGCGCACCACCGGCTCGTCCGTCCATTCGGCGCCGGCATTGGCGAGATCGGTCTTCAGCGATGGCCAGGAGGTCATGCGGCGCCCGATCGCGCCGCCCGCGTCGATCAGCGTCCAGGGCCCGTGGCAGATGGCGGCGATCGGCTTGTCCTGGGCGACGAAGCCCTTCACGAATTGAATCGCTTCGGGAACGAGGCGGAGATTGTCGGGATTGGCGACGCCGCCGGGAAGCAGCAGCGCGTCGAATTGATTGGCCTTCACGTCGCAGAGCCTGGCGTCGACCCGAATCTTGTCGCCCGGCTTGTCGTGATTCATGCCCTGAATGGCGTCCTTGTTGGGCGAAATGACGCTGACCTCGGCGCCGGCGTCGCGCAGCGCTTCGACTGGCGAGGTGAGTTCAATCTGCTCCACGCCATCGGTGGCGAGAACGGCGATTCTGCGGCCTTTGAGGTTCGACATAGCGAATCCTTTCGGTCTGGCCTGCGATGGCGACGCAATTCGAGACTGGCGGAGTGCGCGATCGGGCGTGTCGCGCCGCTCGTGCTCCTCAACTAACCCGCAGCTCGCGCGCCGGGTTCCGGTCCGTCGATATTTTTGCGCCCGCCAGATTCTATCGCGGCTCGAGCGTCCAGCTCGCCGTGACGGAATCGCTGAGCCGGATCGGGCCGGGCTCGATCGGCGGCGGCGTCACGCCGCCAGCGACAGCCGCCCTCGCGAACTCCATTGGCCGAAACGCATTCTGCGCGCCCTGGGCCTGGATCAACATCAACGGCCCGAGCTTCATCCCCGCGCCTTCGGCGTAAAGCGCGGCGCGATGGGCGGCGTTCTCCACCGCTTTGGCGCGCAACTCGTCCTGACGCGCGTCGCGGTCCGAGAGATCGAAGCCGACGCCCTCGTATTCGGCCCCCGCCGACGCCGCCTGAGCGATAATTGCCCCCGCCCTGTCGACGGGCTGAACGCGAATCGAAAGGCGATTTGTCGCCTCATAGGCGGCGACGCTGCGTGGCCCCGCGCCGTCGCTCCAGACCGGGCTCACCGCGAGCCCCACGGTGACGATATCCTTGGGGCCGGCGCCGGCCGCCATCAGCGCGGCGATAACCGCCTCGGCGCGATGGGCATTATCATTCGCGGCTTCGGCGGCGGTCGGTTTCCGGTCGCGGACCGTCAGGCTGATCCAGGCGACATCGGGCTGAGCCTCGTCGCTGGCTTCGCCAACGACCGTCACGCTTGGCGGCGAAGGCCGGTCCTGCGCCGCCGCGCCGCCGGCCGCGAGCGCCAGGATGAAGGCCAACAGGGCTGGGCTCGGCTTCATCGCGGCCTCCTTTTCGGGCGCCGGGCTTCGACTCGCGAAGCCCGGACGGACTCTTATTTTCTAACCGAGTCTTAACCCTAACAACCCCTAATGGGCGGCGCAGCCGTCAATGCGGTCGGCGCGGCTCGAGTTTCGTTGACCCCCATAGTGTCCCATGTTAGCCCAAGATATCCCGCCTAACGACCGCCGCCGGCAGTCGAATGCGCGCCGCGCGTCGGCGCTGGCCGTGATAATCCGCGGTCCGGCGGGAGCGGGGGCGCATGGATCTTTTCCTCTCCCATTTCGTCAATCGCTTCGACGCCAAGGGGCGGATTTCCGCGCCGGCGGCGTTTCGCGCCGTGCTGGCGAGGGACGGTTTCGAAGGCATGCTCGTCCATCCGGCGCTCGATGCGCCGGCGCTCGATTGCGGCGGGTTGGCGCTACTCAAGGAGATCAACGCGCTGCTCGAATCGCTGCCGCCTTATTCGTCCGAGCGCGAGGATCTTGCGGCCGCCTTGCTCGGCTCGAGCGAGATCCTGCGCCCCGATTCCGAAGGCCGCATCCTGTTGAGCGAGCGCATGCGCGCCTCGCTCGGCCTCACCACCGAGGCGGCCTTTGTCGGGCTCGGCCACAAGTTTCAGATCTGGGAGCCCAAGCGGTTCGCGGCGCATTTCGAGGAGGCCAAGGCTCGAGCGCGGCGATTGCGGACGGCGATCGGCGCCGGCGTGACGCAGGGGGCGCAGGAGTGAGCGCGGGCCGCGGCGAGGGTTCTATCGCCGCCGGCGGACTGGCCCGCCACGCTCCTGTTCTGCTCGCCGAGGCGCTGCAAGCGCTGAGCGTCCGCGAGGGTGGCGTCTATGTCGACGGCACTTTCGGCGCCGGCGGCTATACGCGCGCTCTTCTCCAACGCGGCGCGCGCGTCGTCGCCATCGACCGCGATCCTTACGCGCTCGCCGACGGACAGGCGCTGGCCGCGGCTTTCGCCGGGCGGTTGAACCTGATTGAGGGTCGCTTCGCCGATCTCGACGCCATCGCACGCCGCACGGGCTTCGATCATGTCGACGGCGTCGCGCTCGACGTCGGCGTGTCCTCGATGCAGCTCGACGAAGCCGCCCGCGGCTTTTCGCTCAGGCGCGACGCGCCGCTCGACATGCGCATGGAGGCCAAGGGTCCGAACGCCGCCGACATTCTGCGCGACGCCGATGAGGCGACGATCGCCGATATCCTTTTCTATTTCGGCGAGGAACGCGCCGCGCGCCGCATCGCGCGAGCGATCATCGTTGATCGCGTGACCGCGCCTTACGTCTCGACCAGGCAATTGGCCGAGATGATCGCTCGCGTCGCGCCGGCGCGGCCGGGCGAGGCGACCCACCCGGCGACGCGCACCTTTCAGGCGTTGCGCATCGCGGTCAATGACGAACTCGGCCAGTTGCTCGGCGGCCTTATGGCGGCCGAACGCGCGCTCAAGCCCGGCGGGCGGCTTGCGGTCGTCAGCTTCCATTCGCTCGAGGATCGCATCGTCAAGCTCTTCCTCGCTCGCCGCTCGGGACGCGGCCGCGCCCCATCGCGATTGCTGCCCGGCGAGCCGGCGCCGCTCGCCCCGAGCTTTGGCGTCGCCGCCGGCCAACCGATTCTACCCGGACCCGCCGAAGTCGCCGCCAATCCGCGCGCCCGCTCGGCCAAGCTCCGCTTCGCCGAGCGGCTCGACGCGCCGGCGCAGGGTCGCGACGAAGACCTCGAGGCTTTGACCAGACCGCCGGCGGCGCGGTCGGGGAGGGGCTGATGTGGCGGCTGTTGCATGTGATCGCCATCGCCGCGCTGCTCGCCTCGGCGGCCTATGTCTATTCGGTCAAGTATCAGACGATCTATTCGGCTGAGCAGAT
>SSMV01000153.1 GCA_004799435.1 Bradyrhizobium sp. | reverse complement strand
TGAGGCTTCCACATGGACGATGAGGGCTACGCCTGTTTCGCCCGCGTGGGCGACATCGCCGAGCCGCGCCCCGAGAGGCTTTGAGCCGCTCGGCTCTCCTGCTTTTCTTGGCCTTTTCCGCGCGGCTTGACGCGGCTGGCGCGGCAATGGAATAGACGGAGCCAGCGGAGCCCGAGCGGCCCAGCGGAGCCTGAGCGCAAATGCGCGTCACCTTGATCGACAACTACGACAGTTTCACTTTCAACCTCGTTCACTATCTCGGTGAACTGGGCGCGGACGTGTCGGTGTGGCGCAACGACGAACGCAGCGTCGAGTCGCTCGTCGCCGACAGGCCCGACGCAATCGTTTTGTCGCCCGGCCCCTGCACCCCCAATGAAGCGGGCGTCTGTCTCGATCTTGTGCGCGAGGCGAGCGCCTCGACGCCGATCCTCGGCGTGTGTCTGGGTCATCAGGCGATCGGCCAGGCCTTTGGCGGCGAAATCATTCGCGCGCCGACGCCGATGCATGGCAAGGTCTCGCGCATCTCGCATAATGCGCGCGGGTTGTTTCGCGGCCTCAACGCCCCGTTCAAAGCGACCCGCTATCACTCGCTGCTCATCAAGCGTGACAGCGCACCCGAGACGCTTGAGGTCAGCGCCGAGAGCGACGACGGGCTGATCATGGCGGTGGCCCATCGCGAACTGCCGGTCTATGGCGTACAGTTCCATCCCGAGAGCATCGAGAGCGAGCACGGCCACGCTATGCTCGGCAATTTCCTCGATCTGGCGCGCGCCTTCGGCCAGCGCGCGCATCACTGAAGGCGGGCGAGACCACAGGCATGGAATCCTTCAAGCCGCTGATCGCCAAGGTCGCCGCCGGCTCGCAATTGTCGCGCGCCGACGCGGCCGACGCTTTCGAGGCGATGCTCTCGGGCGAGGTGACGCCCTCGCAGCTTGGCGGCTTCCTGATGGCGTTGAGGGTGCGCGGCGAGACGGTCGAGGAAATCACCGGCGCGGTCTCGGCGATGCGCAGCAAGATGCTGCGGGTCACGGCGCCGGCCGAGGCGATCGACATTGTCGGCACCGGCGGCGACGGCTCGGGCTCCTATAATGTCTCGACGCTCGCCGCGCTGATCGTCGCCTCTTGCGGCGTTCCGGTCGCCAAGCATGGCAATCGCGCCGCCTCCTCGAAGTCGGGCACGGCCGACACGCTCGCCGCGCTGGGCGTCAAGATCGGCGTCGCGCCTGAACTTGTCGAGCGTTGCATCCGCGAGGCCGGCATCGGCTTCATGATGGCGCCGACCCATCACGCGGCGATGCGCCATGTCGGACCGACGCGGGCCGAACTCGGCACCCGCACGATTTTCAATCTGCTCGGACCGCTGTCCAATCCCGCCGGCGTCAAGCGCCAGCTCATCGGCGTCTTTTCGGCCGCCTGGCTGACGCCAATGGCCGAAGTGCTGCGAAACCTTGGCTCCGAGCGGGTGTGGATTACCCATGGCGCCGACGGGCTCGACGAAATGTCGACGACCGGCGTCACCAAGATCGTCGAGTTGAAGGACGGCCAAATTCGCGCTTTCGAGGTGACGCCCGAAGAGGTTGGCCTGGCGCGGGTCGAACTCGCCGCGCTCAAGGGCGGCGACGCGGCGCATAACGCCGCCGCGCTCAAGGCGGTGATCGAAGGGGCGCATAACCCTTATCGCGACATTGCGGTTTTCAATGCAGCTGGCGCCCTGGTCGTCGCCGGCAAGGCGCGCGATCTTCGCCAGGGCGTCGAGACGGCGAGCGCCTCGCTGGCCTCCGGCGCCACGAAACGCGTCCTCGAGCGTCTGATAGAAATATCCAATGGGTGATCGAGCCAGCGCATGACCGACATCCTGCAGAAGATCGAGGCCTATAAGCGCCGCGAGGTGGCGGACGCCAAGGTGCGCGTCCCGCGCGCGACGCTCGAGCGCGAAATCCGCGACCAGTCGCCGCCGCGCGGCTTTCTCAAGGCGCTCGAACGTTCGATCGAGGCCGGACGGTTCGGCCTGATCGCCGAGATCAAGAAAGCGAGCCCCTCGAAAGGCTTGATCCGCGAGGATTTCGAACCCGCCGCGCTGGCGCGTCGCTATCAGGCCGGCGGGGCGACATGCCTGTCGGTGCTGACCGACGCGCCATCCTTCAAGGGCGACGCCACACATCTGATGCAGGCGCGCGCCGCCACCGCGCTGCCGATCCTGCGCAAGGATTTTCTCTACGATCCCTATCAGGTGCTTGAGGCCCGCGCCTGGGGCGCCGATTGCATTCTGATCATCATGGCGGCGGTCGACGACGATCTGGCGCGCACGCTCAACAAGGCGGCGCATGACCTCGGTCTCGACGTGCTGATCGAGGTTCACAACGAAGACGAATTGACCCGCGCGCTGGCGCTCGAGGGCCGGCTGATCGGCGTCAACAATCGCGATCTGCACACGTTCGAAACCTCGCTTGCGGTTTGCGAGCGGTTGCGGCCGCTGATCCCCGAGGATCGGATCGTCGTCGCCGAAAGCGGGATTTCCCGACACGCCGACTGCCAGCGCCTTTCGGCGATCGGCATCGACACGTTTCTGGTCGGCGAAGCGCTGATGCGCGAAGCAGATGTCGAGGTTGCGACCCGCGCCCTGCTGACCGGCGTCTGAACCGCTCCACGCCCGCCGCGATCGACGAATCCGACGTCCCGTAAGCCGCCGACGGCGGTTTGACGGACCCGAGAAACAGGCGCTCAAATCAGACGATTCGCCGCTCGGAGCCGCCTCGGGTCGCTCGTCATCAAGGAGCACAATCGATGCTGATCAAACAGATCGTTCTCGCCGCTGCGACGCTTACCGCCCTGTCGGCGCCCAGCCTCGCCGCCGACCCGAATTTCTGCGCCGAATATGCGCGCGACGCGGTGCGTCAGGTCGAGGTCAACATGGCGACGCCGGGCTGTTTCCGCGGCTTCGACGCCCGCTGGAATCGCGACTACGGCGTCCACTATGGCTGGTGCCTCGGCGCGTCCTATGAGGCGGCCAATGGCGAGCGCGCGCTGCGCGCCCATCGCCTGCGCGAGTGTCGACTCGGTTACTGAGCGGCGGGCGGGGGCGGCGGTTCGCCCTCAGGCGGCCCAAAATTCGGCGGCGGCGCCGCAGTGAACGGGCGCAGCATGCCTGGCAGCGCGACGAAGCCGGCGATGAAGCCGCGAGTCTTGGCTTCCGCCGTCACGGTTGCGGGCGGCTCACGGCCGTCCTTGCCTCGGGCGCTAATATAGGCTTCGGCGACTTCACGGTCGTCGTCGCCCGCCGCGCCCCAATCCTTGGCGTAGAGATCGCGAATCCATTCGTCCTTCGGGCCCAGAGCGGCGCCCTTGGCGACCGCCAGCCACATCAGGCCGCGCGCGCGCTGTTTGGGCACGCCCTCGCCGAGGAACAGCAGATGACCCAGCAGGGCCTGAGCGGGATGATGGCCCTTGTCGGCCGCCAGAGCCAGCCATTGCGCCGCGCGCATATTGTTGCGCGCCAGCCCGGCGGCGCCGTCCATATACATACGCGCCAGATTATACTGGGCGTCGGAGTCGCCGAAATTGGTCGCGGCGTATTGGAACATTTCTAGCGCGCGTTCCGGGTCGGCCTTGATCTCGCTATTGGCGATGCCGTTGAGGCAATAAACGCCGACCGCGACGAAAGCGTTGGAAATGGCGGCGATGTCGGGCCGGTCGGGATCGTCCTCGTTGTAGCTTTCGACCAGACGCTCGAAATAGGCATAGGCCTTGGCGTCGTCGCGCGGCACGCCCTCGCCGCGCGCATACATGCGGCCGAGCTTCCATTGCGCGAGCGGCTGGCCGCCGTCAGCGGCGTAGGTGAGCGCCTGGACCGAGGACTGGGCGTCGCCCGCCATCAGGTCCTGGACGCCCGCCTGGAGGGCCTGCTCGACGCTGGAAAAGGATTGAACCGGGATTTTCGGCTGGCCGTTGGGCTTGCTGGCGTCAAGCGCCAAGGCGCACGAGCATTGCCAACCGAATACGCCGGCCGTCAGCGCCAGAAGCGCGAAAGAACGACGGGCGGCGGGGCGGAAATCTATCCGGCCGGATCGCATCTGAGACGACGACCACACGCGCATTCTTGTTCCAACCTCGACCGCCCGCACGGCGCGCCCCGGACCTGACGCCTTGGGAGCAATGGCTTCCGCCTGTTGCAAGCTGGCAAATAGCGCGGGGTTTATGGCGCAATCTGGGCGTGAGAGGGCTGGAATCCCGGCGGAATCACTTTGCCCAAGGGCTGTTGCCGATTTGCAACGATCACCGCCCGCGCGCCTTCCAAAGCCGGCTTACAACCGCTGAAGTCGCTCGCGGGCGGCCGTCATTTTGGCGATCCGGGCAAGCGAGGCCTCGCGCCGCTCCTGATGTTCGGCGACCACCTCCTCAGGGGCCCGGGCGACGAAATCGGCATTGGCGAGCTTGGCGTCGACCTTGGCGATCTCCCCCTGCTCCCCGGCGATCTCCTTGTCGAGCCGCGCCCGTTCGGCGGCGATATCGAGAATGCCGGCGACCGGAATCGCCGCCACCGCCCCCCGAACCACCAGTTGCAAAGAGGCGGCGGGGGCAGCTTCCGCGAAATCAACCTCGCCCATGCGGGCGAGGCGCTTGATCGTTTCCGACCAGCGGCGCGCCACTTCGGCCTGAGCGGGCGAGGCCTGAACCAGCGTCAATTTCGGCTGGGCGGCGGCCGGCACGCCCATTTCCGAGCGCACCGAGCGAATTTCGGAAATGAGATCGACCACCCAGCCGATCTCGTCCTCGGCCGTCGGGTCGACCGCAAAAGCAGCGTCCGGCCAGGGCCCGAGCGCCAGCACGCTTTCGCGCGGCGGGCCCGCCTCGCCCTTGATCGCCCAGAGCTCCTCGGTGACGAAGGGCATGAAAGGATGCAGCAAGGCGATCACGTCGTCGAGAACATGGGCGATGGTCGCCTGGGTCTCGCGTTTGGCCGCGCTCTCGCCCTCGGCCTGTAGCACCGGCTTGGCGAGCTCCAGACACCAGTCGCAAAAGACGCTCCAGACGAAGCGATAGGCGGCGTTGGCGGCGTCGTTGAAACGATAGGATTCGATCGCCGCGCTCGTCTCGGCGACGGCGGCGGCGGCTTCGCCAAGAATCCAGCGGTTGAGCGGCTCTTTCGCCGCCCGCGGATCGAAACCGGCGAGCCGCGCGCAACCATTCATTTCGGCGAAGCGCGAGGCGTTCCAGAGTTTGGTGGCGAAGTTGCGATAGCCCTCGACCCGGCTCTCGGAGAGCTTGATGTCGCGCCCCTGGGCGGCCATCGCCGCAAGAGTGAAGCGCAGCGCATCGGCGCCGAAGCGCTCGATCAGCGCCAGCGGGTCGATGACATTGCCCTTCGACTTCGACATTTTCGCGCCCTTCTCGTCGCGGACGAGCGCGTGGATATAGACGTCGCGGAACGGCACTTCGCCGCGAAAATGCAGCCCCATCATCATCATCCGCGCCACCCAGAAGAAGATGATGTCGAAGCCGGTGACGAGTGCGCTGGTCGGATAGAAACGCTCAAGCTCCGCTGTGTCCTCCGGCCAGCCAAGCGTCGAGAAGGGCCACAGCGCCGACGAAAACCAGGTGTCGAGCACGTCGGGGTCGCGCTCGAATGTCGCGCGCAGGCGTTCGGGATCACCCGCCAGCGCATTCGCCTCGCGCGCACTCAGCGCGCCACGCTCGACGCCGTCGGCAAGCGCGGCCGCAAAAGCCGCCTCTTCGCTCTCCTCGACATAGACCGAGCCCCAGGGCGCGTACCAGGCGGGGATCTGATGGCCCCACCAGAGCTGGCGCGAAACGCACCAGGGCTGAATATTCTCCAGCCAGTCGTAATAGGTCTTCTCCCAATTCTTCGGCGTGAACTGGGTGCGCCCGTCGCGCACGGCGGCGAGCGCCGGCTGGGCAAGCGTCTTGGCGTCGACATACCATTGATCGGTCAGCCAGGGCTCGATCACCGCGTTGGAGCGGTCGCCGTGCGGCACGGTGTGAGCATGCGGCTCGATCTTGGCGAGACGCCCTTCGATCGCCATCATCGCGACGATGCGGGCGCGCGCGATAAAGCGATCGGCGCCATGGACGGCGGCGATCAGACGCGCAAGCTCGTGATCGGCGGCGTCGAGCCCGTCGAAGAAGTCGAGATTGCCCTTAAGCTGGACGCGCGCCTCGGCGTCGAAAATGTTGATCGCCCGCGCCCCCTGCGCCTCGTGGCGACGGCCAACCTCAAAATCGTTGAAGTCGTGGGCGGGCGTAATCTTGACCGCGCCGGTCCCTTTTTCGGGGTCGGAATAAGCATCGGCGACGATGCGGATCAGCCGCCCGACCAGCGGCAGGCGCAGATTGGCGCCGACCAGTTTGGCGAAGCGCGGATCGTCGGGATGAACCGCGACGGCGCTATCGCCCAGCATCGTCTCGGGCCGGGTCGTGGCGACCGTCACGACTTCGCCGGTCTCCTCGCCCTGCGCGTCAACGACCGGGTAGTCGAAATAATAGAGATGGCCGCCGGGATTGCGGCCAAGCGTCTTGGCGAGCGCCGCCTCGTCGAGCGGCGCGCCATCGGCGCGCGCCCATTTGAGCGATCCCTTGCATTCGACCTGCACAACTTCGAGATCGGAGATCGCGGTCTGGAATTTCGGGTCCCAGTTGACCAGCCGCTTGGCCTTATAAATCAGGCCGTCGCGATGAAGCTGAACGAAAACCTTGGCGACCGCCTTCGACAGGCCTTCATCGAGCGTGAAACGTTCGCGGCTCCAGTCGCAGGAGGCGCCGAGCCGGTGCAATTGCTGAACGATCGCGCCGCCCGATTCGGCTTTCCATTCCCAGACGCGAGCGAGAAAGGCGTCGCGCCCAAGCGTTCGCCGATCCGCCTCCTGACGTTCGGCCAATTGCCGCTCGACCACCATCTGGGTGGCGATTCCTGCGTGATCCGTGCCCGGCTGCCACAACACGTCGCGCCCGTTCATGCGCTGGTAGCGGCAGAGAATGTCCTGCAGCGTGTTGTTGAGCGCATGGCCCATATGCAGATTGCCGGTGACATTGGGCGGCGGAATCACCACGCAATAGGGCTCGGCGTTGCGCCGCTCCGGCCGCCCGGCGCGGAAAGCGCCGGCCTCATCCCAGCGCTCGGCGATGCGAGGCTCGACTTCGGCGGCCTGGAAGGACTTTTCCATCATCTCGCGACGCCCGGAACGGCTCTGGCCGAGCGCGCGCATTGGCGCTCCCGGCGGGTTAAGGAAACGACTGACGCGCCAACGTGACGCCGCGAAAACGCCATCCCGTTCAGGGGGAAAGGGCGGCGCCCGCTTAATGCCAGCGCGCCGACGAATGTCAATGCGCCAAGGCTCAGCCGAGCGCTCGCGCGCCGCCAGCGACGGGAGAAATTCGGTATGTTCCTTAAGGTCAGCGGCCGCCGCGGGCGACGCGCTGAATCTCGGCGCGGACCAGCCGCTCGACCAGGCTCGGCAGGTTTTCGTCGAGCCAGGTCTTCAGCATCGGCCGCAGGATCTCGCGGGTCATATTCTCGGCGAGCTCCGCGCTCTGCATCGCGAGACCGGCCGACAGCGCCTCAAAGGCGGCGGTGACCGCTTCGTCCGCCTGGGGCGACAGCAATCCGCCAGCGTCGACATCCTGCATGTCCGAAATCGACGGCCTCGGCGACGCCGCGGGCGCGCTTAACGGCGCCGCGGCGGGTTGGGGCGCGCTCCAGACCACCTTGGGCGAGGTCGCTTCGACGGGCGGCGGTTCGATCGCACGCAACGCCGAGTCGTCCTTGGAATAGACGATCTGCGGTCCGGCCGGCGCGGCGACAGGCTTGGCAGCCGGCTTGGGCGGCGGTTCGCGATCGTCGGCGATGATCGAGCGGATCGACGCGAGAATCTCTTCCATCGAAGGCTCGTGGGCGCGCTGGGCGCGGCGCAATGCCTCGAGATCGTTGGGATTGGGTGCGTTCATCCTTGCCGCCTCCGCGCAAAACAGCGCGATCGTCGTTTCGCCGACATCGTCGTTTTGCCGACCCGGCCAAACGAAGTTTGTGTGAAGGTCAAAAGTGAACGACTCTCGCCGCCGACGCAAGGCCGCGCCGGCGGGCTGAGCGAAGAAATCTTTTTCTTAAGCGGCTTGGCCTATTTGCCGTCGGGCGTGTCCGTGCCCCAGAGCTTGTTCTTGACCTGGTCGAAATGGACCTTCGGGTCATATTCGGCGGTCGCCAGACCGAGCGACTGGACCGACAGACGTCCGACTGCCGCCAGCAGACTGTAGGAGTTGACGACGCTGTCATGCTCGGCCGTGACGAGCTGGACGCGAGCGTTGAGCAAGGTCTGCTGCGCGTTGAGCACGTCGAGCGTGGTGCGCTGGCCGACCTTCGCCTCTTCGCGCACGCCCGCGAGCGCGATCTCGGCCGCCTGCACCTGCGCGCGCGCGGCGCGCAGGACGCCGGCCGAATTCTGATTGGCGCCCCAGGCGGCGACCACGGCGGCGCGCACTTTGTCGCGCTGCAGATCGGTCTGCAATTCCGTCTGGCTGAGCTGTTCCTTGGCCTGACGGGTCGAAGCGAAACTCACGCCGCCGTCATAGATCGGCACGCTGATCTGGCCGACGACCGAGCCGGTGAAGACCTGCGCGCCGGGAAGCGCGTTGTAGTCGTATCGCTTCTGAAATTGTCCGGTGAGGCCGACGGTCGGATAAAGCGCCGACTCGGCGATCTTGACGGCCAGCGCCGCCGCATCAATGCCGTGCAACATTCCGACGATCGCCGGATGCTCGACCTGCGAAATCGAAATCGCCTCCTGCAGACCACGCGGCAATTGGCGCACGATCGGCGAAACCGGCGCGAGATCCTTGGGATCGTCGCCGATCGCTTGCCGGTAATTGGCCAACGAGGCCTGCAACTGCGACTGCGCGGTGAGCGCGGTGGCGCGCGCCCCCTCCAGGCTCGACTCGGCCTGCGCAACGTCGGTGCGCGTCACCTCGCCGACGTTGAAACGATCCTGCGTCTGGCGCAGCTGTTCCTGTAGAACCTCGACATTGTTGCGATCGAGTTCGAGGATCGCCGTGTCGCGCATCACGTCCATGTAATAGGTGACGGCGCTCAGCATTACGTTCTGCACGGTGTTGCGCAATTGCTCGCGCGCGCCAAACACGCCCGATTCCGCCTGACGCACCGAATTGAAGGTTTTGTTGCCGTTCCAGACATTCTGGGTCACCGTGACGCCATAGCCGCGCGGGTTGGTGAGCGAGCTATTGGTCAGGGGAATACCCTGCGGCTCGAAATCCTCGCGCCCCGCGTCCGCCTCGGCCGTCGCAGTGGGAAGATAACCGGAATTGGCCTTGGGAATATTCTCGTCCGACACGCGCACCGCAGCGCGCTGCTGATTGATGTCGGGATTGTTGAGATAGGCCTTGGTCAGCGCGCCGCTGATCGTTTCCGCCCGCGCCCCGCCAGCAAACGCGACACAAAGCGCCGCGACCGCCACGCCTTGCCGCCAGAACCCCGCTGCACTCTTGTTCGCGCCACGAATCATTGCACCCTCTGGGGCACGCCCCACTGCGAAAACGAGCTCGCCCCAGCAAAACCGCCAGGGTCCGGACACGCAGACAGAACGCGCGGGAACGCCAATCAGATAATGAGTTAGCTTATAAGCAAATCCGACCGGTCGGCTACAGCTTGACGCCAGTTCGCCGCAAAATCTCCCCAAAAATCAGCGGGGCGTCGCAAACATGCGACACCCGTCCAATTGGGTGACAATTGCAAGACCGGGTCCGGCGCGGCGTTTTCACATTGCCGCGATCAAAATGCGAAATCACGCGCCCGCCGAAACGCCTCGAATTCCGCGACGCGGGTCTCGAACAGCGCCCGGCGACTCGATTCGCCATTCCGGCGTTCGACCAAAACCGCGGTCTGAGCCCGCGACCCGGCTTCGACGCCGACCAGCCGGCCGTTTTCGGCGAGTTCGGCCAGGAGCGCTTCCGGAGCGGTCTCGAAGGCGCCCTCGACGACAATGACGACGAATGGGCCCTTCCCCGCGGCGCCTTTGTCGAGATCGCCCTCCAGGGTCTCGACGCCTCGACTTGCCAGAAGCCGGCGCGCCGCCTCCGCCGCGCCGGGATCGGATTCCAGCGCGACCACTTTGGCGCCCAGCCGCGCCAGGATCGCCGCGCCATAGCCGGCGCCGCCGCCGACATCGAGGACGCGGTCGCCCGCGCCGACGCCCGCCGCCTGAATGAGCCGCGCCAGCACGACCGGCGGCAGGAGCCGGCGAGTCGTCGATCCGAGCGAGGGCTGCGCGCTGTCGAGATAGGCGACGCCCTTGGCTTCGGGGGCGACGAATTCCTCGCGCGGAACATCAAGAAACGCGCCCACGAGATCGAGATCGTTGACGTCGGCGACGCGGATTTGGCCATTGACCATATTCAGACGCTGGGTCGCCGGGTCTTGACCCATCGCCCGCCCGTCCGAAGGTTTGGAATCCATGCCGCCGCTCCGTTCGCGCTTGTGGTCGAAGCGCCCCGCGCGGGGGCAAAAAACGAAATGGAGGCCTCGCCCGGAATCGAACCGGGGTGCAAGGATTTGCAGTCCTCTGCGTAGCCACTCCGCCACGAGGCCATGCCGCCCGCATTTTCCGCGGCGGCGCGCGGCTATAGCAAGTTTCGCCGCGCGCCGGCAAGCGGCCCTGCCCCGCTCAGGAATCGCCCGGCGGGGCGCGCCGCGCCAAAGGCAGCGCAAGAAAATAGACGCCGATCAGCGCCAGGCCGCTCCTCACCCAGAGCGCCGGGGCAAGCTCTTCGCCGATCGCGACAGCGGCAAGCGCGAACCAGCAGGCCGTCGCGAGAATCGTCAAATGCCGCTGCGTCTTCACGCGCAGCGGATGAACGAAAACGATGGGGGCGAACATCGCGGCGGCGGCGACAAGCATCAACGCCGCGCTGAGGGGCCAGGGCGGCTTGAAGACGAAGAGATAGAAAACCAGCGCGTTCCATATCGCCGGAAAGCCGCGGAACCAGTGGTCGGCCGTCTTCATCCGCCGGTCGGCGAAATAAAGCGCCGACGCGACGACGACAACAAAGCCCAGCGAAAGCGAGACCCACGAGGGCGCGAGATCGGAACGCCAGAACGCCACCACTGGCGTCACGACATAGGTGAGAAAATCGACCACCAGATCGAGCGTCGCGCCGTCGATCGAGGGCGCGGTTTCGCCGACCCGCGCGAAGCGCGCCAGCGTGCCGTCGATCCCGTCGATGAACAGCGCCAGCCCGAGCCAGGCAAAGCACAGGGGAAAGTCGCGCTCGACCGCCGCGACGAGAGCGAAAAGCGCGACGCCGGCGCCCGAGGCCGTGAAGAGATGAACCGACAGCCCCGCGAGGCGATCGAGCGACAGCGCCTTTCGCGCGCGCTCCAAACCATCCCGCGCCACGCCGTCCCGCTCCATGCGCCCCTGCCCTGCGCTCGCCTGGACAGCCAGAAAGCACGCGTGCCAGGATGGAGCAATGGCCTCCCCACATTCCGAATCTGGCGTGCGTTGCGACGTCTTCGTCGTCGGCGCAGGGCTTGTCGGGCTGGCGGCGGCGATCGGCTTCGCCCGCGCCGGCTACAGGATCGTCTGCTGCGGCGAAGCCGAGCCGCGCGGTCACGGCCGCACCGTCGCGCTGCTCGGACCTTCGCTCGAAATCCTCGAAGGCTTTGGCCTCTGGCCGCAACTCGCGCCGCGCGCCGCCGCGCTGCGACGCTTGAGAATCATCGACGATACCGGCTCGCTGTTCGCGCCGCCGCCAGTCACATTTCACGCCCATGAAATCGACCTCGAAGCCTTCGGCTGGAACATCGAGAACGCGATCCTTGCCGACGCGCTCGAAGCCGCGGCAGGCGAGACCGACGGCCTCACCCGGGTCGCCGGCAAGGTCGCCGGTTTCGATTTCACGGAGGCGCAAACCACGCTGCGCCTCGAAGACGGGCGCGAATTCGCCGCAGCGCTCGTCATCGGCGCCGACGGGCGCAATTCCGTCTCGCGCAAGGCGGCGGGCATTGAAGCGCGGGCGCAGCGCTATCCCCAATGCGCGCTGACCGTGCTGCTCCAGCATACGCGACCGCATGAGGACGTCTCGACCGAGTTCCACACGCGCCAGGGTCCGTTCACGCTTGTTCCTCTCCCGCCAGCGCCGGGCGCGCCGCATCGCTCAAGCCTCGTCTGGGTGATGAGCGAGGCCGAAGCCGCCCGTCGCGGGGCGCTCGACGACGGTGCGCTCGCCGAGGAGATCGAACGTCAGGCCCGCGCCATGTTCGGCGCGATGCGGATCGAGGGCGCGCGCGGAATTTTCCCGCTGGCGCGCCAGAGCGTCGCCAGTCTCACAGCGGCGCGCCTCGCGCTGGTCGGCGACGCCGCACACGCCTTTCCGCCGATCGGCGCGCAGGGGCTCAATCTGGGCTTGCGCGATGTCGCGGATCTGATCGCGGCGACAGAGAAAGCGGCCGACATTGGCGACGCGGCAACGCTCAAGCGCTATGCGCAGTCGCGCCGCCTGGATGTGGATTTGCGCAGCGCCGTCGTCAATGGGCTCAATCAGGCGCTGCTGGCGCCTTACGCGCCCATCGATGCGCTGCGCGGCTTGGGCCTTGCCGCGCTCGGCCATATCGGCCCGCTGCGCCGGCTGGCGATGCGCGAGGGCCTGGCGCCGAGCTTTCGCCGCTAGGCGCTCGACCCCGCTTCAATCAGCCGCGCCGCATAGCGCGCCATCACGTCGACTTCGATGTTGACGCCGTCGCCGATCCTGCGTTCGCGCCAGGTCGTCGCCGCAAGCGTGTGCGGGATCAGCAACACCTCGAAAGCGTCGCCTTCGACGGCGTTGATCGTCAGCGAGGTTCCGTCGAGCGCCACCGAACCTTTGACGGCGATGAACTTCGCCAGCGCCGCCGGGGCGCGGAACTTCAGATGGGTCATGCCGTCGAAGTCGCGCCGCTCGACGATCCGCGCGACGCCGTCGACATGGCCGCTGACCATATGGCCGCCGAGTTCGTCGCCGACCCGCAATGCGCGTTCGAGATTGAGCTTGTCGCCGGTCTTGCAGCCGCCGAGCGTCGTCACGGCGAGCGTTTCGGCGCCGACATCGAAGGCGAGCCGCGCGCCGCCATTGCGCGGCTCCGCCGCGACGACGGTCAGACAGACACCGGCGTTGGCGATCGACGCGCCAATTGCGATCGACGCGGGATCATAGGTGCTGGCGACGATCAACCGCCGCAATTCGCCGAGCGGCTTAATGTCGAGAACCTCGCCGACGTCGCTGACAATCCCGGTGAACATCGCTCTTCCTTTCGCCGGCCCAGTCCGGCCCCTCATATGGGAGCTAGCCGACGCGTTCCCAGCGCTGCAGCCGGTCGTCGCCATAGCGCGCGCCGTCGAATTCGCGATAGCGCGCCGGATCGGCGAGCGCCGCGCGCGTCGCCGCATCCAGCGCCGGCCGGCCCGGCCGGCCGAGCGGCTTCAGCGCGGTGATCAACGCCACCTCGTCGGCCAAGCCGCTCGCCACCAGACGCGCGCCGACGCGCGGTCCGCCTTCGCTAAAAACCCGTGTAACGCCGCGCGCGGCGAGCAGATGAAGCGCCGCCTTGAGATCGACTCCGCCTTCCGCCGCCGCTGGAGCCGGCGCGACTTCGACGCCGGCGGCGATCAGCGCTGCGGCGTTTTGCGGCGGCGCGTCATGCATTGTGACGATCAGCGTCGGAAACTCGCGCGCCGTGGCGACAAGCCGCGAGGCCAGCGGCAGGCTGAGGCGCGAATCGAGCACGACGCGCAGCGGCCGTTGCGTGACGCCGGGCAGGCGCACCGTGAGCAGCGGATCGTCCTCGCGCGCGGTTCCCGCGCCGATCATGATCGCGTCATGCAGCGAACGCATCACCTGGACGGCAAGATTGGCGGTCTCGCCGGTGATGGCGAGGCGTGGATCGTGCTCGTCGCCGGCGGCGTAGCCATCGGCGGTCTGGGCGAGTTTCAGCGTCACCATCGGCCGCTGCGCCGTTACGCGCAGGATATGGCCACGATGGTCGCGCCGCGCCTGTTCCGCGCCGAGGCCGACGTCGACCGCAATCTCCGCCGCGCGCAGCATGGCGAAGCCCTGTCCGGCGACGCGCGGATTGGGGTCTTCGAGCGACGCCACGACCCGGGCGACTCCTGCCGCGATAATCGCCTCGGCGCAGGGCGGCGTTACGCCCTGATGCGAACAGGGCTCCAGCGTGACATAGATCGTCGCGCCGCGCGCCGCTTCGCCGGCTTCTGCAAGGGCGATCCGTTCGGCGTGCGGACGTCCGCCCGGCGCGGTGACGCCGCGCCCGACAAGGCGCCCGTCGCGCATGATCAAAGCTGCGACGCTCGGGTTGGGCGCGGTGAGGCCGAGGCCGCGACGGCCAAAGCGGAGCGCCGCGGCCATCCAGCGCTCGTCGTCCTCCCGCGCTGAGGCTTCGCTCATCGCGCCGGCGCGCGCGGACGGCGCGGCGCGTCGTCGTTTGACCCCGCCTCCGGCTCGCTCTCGAGCTCGCCGACAATCGCGTTGAAGTCGCGCGCTTCGCGGAAATTGCGATAGACCGAGGCGAAGCGAACATAGGCGACGTCGTCGAGCGCCTTGAGCCCCTCCATCACCAATTCGCCGATCCGCTCGGTCGGGATGTCGGCGTCGCCCTGGCTCTCAAGCTGGCGCACGATGCCATTGATCATCCGCTCGACCCGCTCAGGTTCGACCGAGCGTTTGCGCAAAGCGACCGCCAGCGAATGTTGCAGCTTGTCGCGATCGAAGGGCACGCGCCGACCGTTGCGCTTGACCACCATCAGCTCGCGCAACTGCACGCGCTCAAAGGTGGTGAAGCGGCCGCCGCAATCGGGGCAGATGCGACGGCGCCGGATCGAGGCGGCGTCCTCGGTCGGGCGCGAGTCTTTCACCTGGGTGTCGAGCCCGCCGCAATAGGGGCAGCGCATGGCGAAATCATCCTTGAATTCTATTCGCTCGGAATAGTCGGGCTTGGCCCGGCCATCCCGGCTCAGCCGCCCGCCGAGTCGCGCCCGTCGTCAGCCTCAACCTGACCGTCTGGATGGCCGGGTCAAGCCCGGCCATGACGGAAGGCACGGGTGTGGGCCGCCCTCAATAGATCGGGAAGCGACGCGTCAGGTCGGCGACGCCCTCGCGCACCCTGGCTTCCACCACGCCATTGCCCGTGTCGCCATTGGCCGCCAGTCCGTCGAGCGTTTCGACGATCAATTCGCCGACCCGGCGAAATTCCGCGACGCCGAAGCCGCGCGAGGTCGCCGCCGGCGAACCGAGCCTGACGCCCGAGGTCACCGTCGGCTTCTGCGGATCGAAGGGAATGCCGTTCTTGTTGCAGGTGATGCGGGCGCGGCCCAGGGCCGCCTCGGCCGCCTTGCCGGTGAGGCCCTTGGGGCTGAGATCGACCAGCATCAGATGATTGTCGGTGCCGCCGGTGACGAGCTTGTAGCCGCCCGACAGGATCGGCTGGGCCATCGCCTTGGCGTTGGCGACGACGGCATGGGCGTAGGTCTTGAAGTCGGGCCGCAGCGCCTCCAGAAACGACACCGCCTTGGCGGCGATCACATGCATCAGGGGGCCGCCCTGCAGGCCGGGGAAGATCGCCGAATTGATCTTCTTGGCGAGGTCTTCCTCGTTGGTCAGGATCATGCCGCCGCGCGGGCCGCGCAGCGTCTTATGCGTCGTCGTGGTCACGACATGGGCGTGCGGGAACGGCGAGGGATGCGCGCCGCCCGCCACCAGCCCGGCGAAATGGGCGATGTCGACGACGAAATAGGCGCCGACCTCGTCGCAGATCGCGCGGAAACGCTCGAAATCCCAGTGGCGCGCATAGGCCGAGCCGCCGGCGATGATCAATTTCGGTCTGTGCTCGCGCGCCAGCCGCGCCAGCGCCTCCATGTCGATGCGCTGGCTGTCGCGATCGACGCCATAGGCGACCGGCTTGAACCAGCGCCCCGACATATTGACCGGCGAGCCATGGGTCAGATGCCCTCCCGCCGCCAGATCGAGCCCCATGAAGACGTCGCCCGGCTGCAGCAGCGCCAGAAACACGCCCTGATTGGCCTGGCTACCGGAATTGGGCTGCACATTGGCGAAGCGGCAGCCAAAGAGCTTGCAGGCGCGCTCGATCGCCAGCGTCTCGGCGATGTCGACGTACTGGCAGCCGCCATAATAGCGCCGGCCCGGATAGCCCTCGGCGTATTTGTTGGTCATCACCGAGCCCTGCGCCTCGAGCACCGCCTTGGAGACGATGTTTTCCGAGGCGATCAGCTCGATCTCGTCGCGCTGGCGGCCGAGCTCCAGTTCGATCGAGCGGGCGATCTCGGGATCGGCTTCGGCAAGGCCGGCGGAAAAAAACGAGTTGGAGCGGATCGGCTGGGCGACGGCTTGGGTCATGGGCGCAACCTGCGGCGATGAAGGGGGATCTTGGAGGGGGAATCCTGCGGCGCGGATTAGCACGAAGGGAGTACGGCGGGGAAGGAAATTGGGGGAAAGTTCGAACCTCGGCGGGGGATTGGGCCAATTGCGCCGAGGCGGCCGCCAGCCGGCCCTCCTTTCCGGACAGGGTGGCCGTCCGTGCGCTAGATTGGGCGCCCTTCCCTCGAGAAAGTCCCCATGTCCGCCCATACCGCCTCCGTCCGCTGGCGCCGCCGTCCCGAGGAGCGTTTCCTCGATGGGCGCTATAGCCGCGCCCATGAATGGGCCTTTGATGGCGGAGCGCGCGTGCCGGCCTCGTCCTCGCCCCAGGTCGTGCGCCTCCCCTTCTCCGATCCGGCCGGCGTCGACCCCGAGGAGGCTTTGGTGGCCTCGCTGTCGAGCTGCCACATGCTGTTTGTCCTCGATTTCGCCAAACAGGCCGGCTTCGTCGTCGAAACCTACGATGACGACGCGGAAGGCGCGATCGAGAAAGGCCCCGACGGGCGCCAATGGATGGCGCGCGTCACGCTCAGGCCCCGCATCGTTTTTTCCGGCGACAAGCGTCCGCGCCGCGCCGATCTTGAGGCGCTGCATCACAAGGCGCATGAGGCCTGCTACATCGCCAATTCGGTCAAAAGCGAATTGCGCATCGAGGGAAGCGCCGAGGGTCTGGCGGAGGATTGAACGCCGACGTCGGTTGATCCTCCTCGCCGTTCGAGACGCGCCGCTGGCGCGGCGCTCCTCACGATGAGGAGGATCCATTTTGGACCGGCCACCACCACCCTCGTCCTGAGGAGCCCGCAAAGCGGGCGTCTCGAAGGACGACGTCAAGCGAGCCTCAGCGCGATCACGCCGCCGAGGATCAGCAGCGCCGCGCCGGCGCGCGCGCCGCGGAACGGCTCGCCAAGAAAAGCGACGCCGATGATCGCTGCGAAGACGACCGAACATTCGCGCAGCGCCGCGACCGCGCCGATCGTCGACTGCGTCATCGCCCAGACGACGATCGCATAGCCGCCGAAGGCGGCGAGACCGCCGATGGCGTTGCGCGTCGGCTCGCGCAGCAATTGCCGCCCCGACGCCATGCCGCGCAGACCCAGTATGACGGGCAGATAGAGCGCCGCCGTCAGCCCGTCCGACCAGGCGTTGTAAGCGAAAGCATGCGCCGCGTCGGGCCCCGCAAGCCGCGCCCCCTCGCCGTCGATCACCGAATAGATCGCGATCACCCCCGAATTGAGCAATGCGACGATCAGCGTCGCGCGGTCGATCCGTCCGTGCGCTAGGCCCGAGAGCCCCATCGTCGCGACGCCGACGACCAGTCCCAGCACGCCAAAGAGCGCGATAGGGTCGGGGATTTCGCGCAGCGTCACGGCGGCGATCGCCGTCGCCGCCAGCGGCGCCAGGCCGCGCATCAGCGGATAGGCGACGGAGAGATCGGCGTTGCGATAGAGCCGGCCAACCAGCAGGAAATAGACGACATGGACGACGGCCGAAACGCCCGCATAGGGAAGCGAGGCCGCGAAGGGCGCCGGGGTGACGAGCGCGACAAACAGCGCGACGAAGCCGGTCCATAGCGCGACACGCGCGGAAGCCATGAAGGTGTCGCCGGCGGACTTGACCAGCGAATTCCACAAGGCGTGCAGAAGCGCGGCGAACAGCACCGCCGACCAGACGAAAGTCGTCACGTCGCCGCCGCCCCTCGTCGCAAAATCGTCATGCCGCAAACTAGCCCGAGCGTGGCGAAGGCGTCGACTGGCGGGCGCGAAGGAAGACGCTCAGTTCGGCTTGGCCATGTCGGTCCTGGCGACGTCGGTCCTGGCGACATCGGTGAAGATCACCGCCTCGTCCTTGCCGACCCGGTCGAGCTTGGCGTGGGCCTCTTCGTCGAGCAGATCGCGATCGACCGCCTCGGAACGCATCGATTCGACGCGCCGGCGCAGGCGTTCGTGCTCGGTCACAAGCGAGGCGAGCTCGACCCGCAGGGCGGCCGCTACGACATCGTCGTTTTCCTTGGCCTTGAGGCCGCGCTCGCCCTGCGAGGCGCCCCAGACCAGCCAGGCGCTCATCGCGCCCAGCACGAGATAGAAGACGATCGGAGTGAGAATGGCGCGCGTGCGCGTTCTGACGGCCATGGCGGCCAAGATGGCGGCGGCGGGGTTAATTTCCGGTTGCCGCCGCCATTTTTGCCAGAGGGTCTTAGCGAGCCTTGAGCGCGCCCCAGCCGGCGTAACGGGCCTGGTCGCCGAGCTCCTCCTCGATGCGGATGAGCTGGTTGTATTTGGCGAGCCGGTCCGAGCGCGCCAGCGAACCGGTCTTGATCTGCCCGCAATTGGTCGCCACCGCGAGATCGGCGATGGTCGAATCCTCGGTCTCGCCCGAGCGATGCGACATCACCGCGGTGTAGCCGGCGCGATGCGCCATATCGACCGCGGCGAGCGTCTCGGTCAGCGTGCCGATCTGATTGACCTTGATCAGGATCGAATTGGCGGTCGCTTCCTTGATGCCGCGCTCGAGACGCGTGACATTGGTGACGAAGAGATCGTCGCCGACGAGTTGCTTGCGCTTGCCGAGCTTCTCGGTGAGCAGCGCCCAGCCGCGCCAGTCGTCTTCCGACATGCCGTCCTCGATCGACACTATCGGATAGGCGTCGGCGAGCTTGGCGAGATAATCGACCTGCTGCTCGATCGAGCGGGTCTTGCCCTCGCCCGAATAGACATAGGCGCCGTCCTTAAAGAACTCGGTCGACGCGCAGTCGAGGCCAAGCGCCATGTCCTTGCCCGGCTTGAAGCCGGCCGTCTCGATCGCCTTGACGCAGAAATCGAGCGCCGCTTCCGCCGAGGGCAGATTGGGGGCGAAGCCGCCTTCGTCGCCGACATTGGTGTTCTGGCCGGCCTTCTTGAGCTGGCCTTTCAGCGTCTGAAACACTTCCGCGCCCCAGCGCACCGCCTCGCGCAGGTTGGCCGCGCCGAGCGGCAGGATCATGAATTCCTGGAAGTCGATCGGATTGTCGGCATGCACGCCGCCATTGACGATGTTCATCATTGGCGTCGGCAGCAGACGCGCCGTCGTGCCGCCGACATAGCGATAGAGTTCGAGGCTCGAGGCCTGCGCCGCCGCCTTGGCGACCGCGAGCGAAACGCCGAGGATGGCGTTGGCGCCGAGCCGCGCCTTGTTGGGGGTGCCATCGAGCGCGATCATCGCCTCGTCGATCTTGATCTGCTCTTCCGCTTCGAAGCCGGAGACCGCATCGAAAATATCGCGCGTGACCGATTCAACCGCCTTCTTGACGCCCTTGCCGCCGTAGCGGCTCTTGTCGCCGTCGCGCAGCTCAACCGCTTCATGGGCGCCGGTCGAGGCGCCTGAAGGCACGGCGGCGCGGCCCATCGAACCGTCTTCAAGCACGACGTCGACTTCCACGGTCGGATTGCCGCGGCTGTCGAGAATCTCACGGGCGACGATGTCTACGATGGCGGTCATTCAACTTCTCCGACTGATGCGAGCGCGCACGCGTCTTGCCTGCGCGCTCATACGCCAAGGTCGTGTCGGACGAAAGACTGGCGCAGCGAATTTTCGTCTCTCGCGCGGAACAATTGTCGCGCTTTGGGACAGG
Source organism: Bradyrhizobium sp. (assembly GCA_004799435.1). Taxonomy (GTDB): domain Bacteria; phylum Pseudomonadota; class Alphaproteobacteria; order Rhizobiales; family Beijerinckiaceae; genus Roseiarcus. Next base: position 26,408 of record SSMV01000153.1, on the reverse strand, counting down.
AACATTTGTCGCTCTGAGGCGCCGAAGGATCGATCCCGCGCGGGCATGCCACTTTTTTTTGCCCCCGGACCCGCCGAGGCGTGACAAGGGCTAGATTTTCCTCTAACAATCCTCTCCTCGCGAAAGGAGGCCGTGGCCAAGGTTTGGCGACGGAAGTGCCGAGTCTGTGGGAGGACGGGGCGCTTAATCGACTGACAAGCGGCGCGCCGCACAAGCGGCGACGGCAACGCTGGAAGTTGGTTTCGCAATTCAGGGACAGGGTGGAGAAGCAAGGCGTAGGGAAAATCCCCGCCTTGCTTTTTCATTTCTCAGCCCATTTTTTCGGCGCCCGATCTTTCGCCTTCGTCCCAGCCGGCCTTGACCGTCGCGATATAGTCGGCAAGCCGCCGCTCGGCGATGGCGCTTCGCGCTCCCGCCATCAATTCCTGGTAATAGGCGAGATTGATCGCGGTGAGCGCCATCATCGCGAGGATCTCACCCGACTTGACGAGATGGCGCCAATAGGCGCGCGGATAGTCGCGCGCCGCCGGCGCGCGCGAGGTCTCGTCGATCGGCCGCGGATCGTCGGCGAAACGCGCGTTGCGCAGGTTCATGCGCCCATGTCGTGTGAAGACCATGCCATGGCGCCCGGCGCGCGTCGGCATCACGCAATCGAACATGTCGACCCCGCGCGACAGCGCCTGCAACAGATCGTCGGGCGAGCCGACCCCCATCAGATAGCGCGGCCGATCGGCCGGCAGCACTGGCATGACAGTCTCGATCGTCGCCAGCATTTCAGCCTGCGGTTCGCCGACCGCCAGGCCGCCAATGGCATAGCCGTCGAAGCCGAGGCGCACCAGTTCGCGCGCGCTCTCGCGCCGGAGTTCGGCGTCGACGCCGCCCTGCACAATGCCGAAGATCGCCCGCCCCGGCTGCGCGCCGAAGGCCGTTTTCGAACGCTCGGCCCAGCGCAGCGACAGCCGCATCGCCCGTTCCGCCTCGCTGCGCGCGCAGGGCAGACGCACGCATTCGTCGAACTGCATCTGAATGTCGGAGCCCAGCAGCCGCTGGATCTCCATCGCCCGCTCGGGCGTCAGCTCGTGACGCGAACCGTCGATATGCGACTGAAAGACCACGCCGCGCTCGTCGAGCTTGCGCAGCTTGGCGAGGCTCATCACCTGGAATCCCCCGGAATCGGTGAGGATCGGATGGGGCCAGTTCATGAACTTGTGGAGACCGCCAAGCGCAGCGACGCGCTCGGCGCCCGGCGCCAGCATCAGATGATAGGTGTTGGCGAGAACGATGTCGGCGCCGAGCGCGCGCACGTCGCCCGGATACATCGCCTTGACCGTCGCCGCGGTGCCGACCGGCATGAAGGCAGGCGTGCGGATCGCGCCGCGCGGCGTCGTCACGACGCCGAGGCGCGCTGCGCCGTCGTTTCGCTCAACGGTGAAGGCGAAGCGCTCCTCCGTCATGGCGGACTGTCCTGGACCGCGGCGCGATAAAGCAGGCAGGCGTCGCCATAGGAATAGAAGCGATAGCCGGCTTCAATCGCATGGGCGTAGGCGCGTTTCACGGCTGTGAGGCCGCTGAAGGCCGAGACCAGCATGAAAAGGGTTGAGCGCGGCAGATGGAAATTGGTCAGGAGCGCATCGACCGCGCGGAAACGATAGCCGGGCGTGATGAAAATCGCCGTTTCGCCCTCGAAGGGGCCGAGCCGCCCGTCTTCGCCCGCCGCGCTTTCCAGCAGGCGCGCCGAGGTCGTGCCGACCGCGATCAGGCGTCCGCCACGGGCGCGGATGTCGTTGAGTGCGGCGGCGGTCGCCGCGTCGATCCGGCCCCACTCGGAATGCATCGCGTGCGCGTTCGTGTCGTCGGATTTGACCGGCAGAAAGGTTCCGGCGCCGACATGCAGCGTCAGGCGAAAGAGCTTGGCGCCGGCCGCCTCGACTCGCGCGATCAATTCTGGCGTGAAATGCAGGCCGGCGGTGGGCGCGGCGACGGCGCCCTCTTCGCGCGCGAATATGGTCTGATAATCGGCCCGGTCGGCGGCTGAAATCGGCCGGCGGGCGGCGATATAGGGCGGCAAAGGCGGCGCGCCGATCGCCTCGATCGCCTCGTCGAGCACGGCGCCGGAAAAGTCGAAAGCCAGCGTCGCCTCGCCGGCCTCGCCCTTCGCCTCGACCGTGGCGTCGAGCGCGCCGAGCAGACAGGCCCGGCTCTCGCCGCTCTCGCCAAAGCGGATGCGCTCGCCAACTTCGAGTTTCTTTGCCGGGCGCACCAGCGCCCGCCAACGGCTGGCGTCGATGCGTTTGATCAGCGTCGCCTCGATCGCCGCGACCGCTGCGCCGCGCGCGCGGATCCCCTCCAGCCGCGCCGCGATGACGCGCGTGTCATTGACGATCAGCGCGTCGCCGGGGCGGAGCAGGCTCGGCAGATCGAAGACATGCGCGTCCGTCAACCCGCCGTCTGGCGCGACGACGAGCAACCGCGCGGCGTCGCGCGGCGACACCGGCGCCAGCGCGATGCGCTCGGGCGGCAGATCGAAATCGAAGAGATCGACGCGCATTCAACCTGTCTCCCGCGACGCGCGGGAGAAACGCCGCTACGCCCCGCGTTGGCGCGCCTTAGCCCAGCGTCGCCTTGACGATCTTGTCGGGATCGCGCACCGGCTCGCCGCGCTTGATCTTGTCGACATTCTCCATGCCCGACACGACCTTGCCCCACACGGTATATTTGTGGTCGAGGAAGCTCGCGTCGTCGAAGCAGATGAAGAATTGCGAATTGGCCGAGTCGGGGCTTTGGGCGCGGGCCATGGAGACGGTGCCGCGCTCATGCGGCGCGTCGTTGAACTCGGCCTTCAGATCGGGATATTTCGAGCCCCCCGTGCCGGTGCCCTTGGGGCAGCCGGTCTGGGCCATGAAGCCGTCGATGACGCGGTGAAAGACGATCCCGTCATAGAAGCCTTCGCCGACCAGACGCTTGATATGCGCGACATGGCCGGGCGCGAGTTCGGGCAGCATCTCGATCACCACCGGGCCTTTGGTGGTCTCGAGCGTCAGGGTGTTTTCAGAATTGCTCAATGTCGCGCTCCTCTGCGCTTGAAGATTGCCGATGGTTTGCGCGAATGCGCGCCCGTCAAATGGCGTCAGTCAAATCGTATCAGTCCTGGCCGCTCGGCGTCGCCGCCGGAGCGGGGGCCGCCGCGTCGGGCGCGGGGGCGTCGGGCGCGTCCATCGCTTTGGCTTTGGGCTTGTCGGCGCTGGCGAGACGCAGCGTTATGATCTTGTCGGGATGGTCGACCGCGCCGTCATTATCCTGCGAGCCGGCCTTGATCTGATCGACGACATCCATGCCGGTGACGACTTCGCCGAAGGCGGTGTATTTGCCATCGAGGAAATCGGCGTCGCCGAGGCAGATGAAGAATTGCGAATTGGCCGAATTGGGCTCGCTCGAGCGCGCCATGCCGACCGTGCCGCGGGTGAAAGGCTTGGCGTTGAACTCGGCCGGGATATCGGGCAGGTCCGAGCCGCCCGAGCCGTCGCCCTTGGGATCGCCGGTCTGCGCCATGAAGCCGGGAATGACGCGGTGGAAGGTTAGCCCGTCATAGAACTTCCGCTTTGCCAGTTTCTTGACCTGGGCGACCGTCTTGGGCGCGAGTTTGGGCCACAGGCGGATGACCACCTTGCCGTGTTTAGTGTTCAGGATCAGCGTGTTTTCGTCGTCGTCGGCGAAGGCCGGGAAAGCGACCGCGGCCATCGAGACGGCGAGAAAAACGCGACGGCTGAAATGCGACATACTGGCCTCTGGCAAGGGGCGGCGGTTCGCCGCGGCGCGGCTTGATAGCATGCGAATGGGGCAAGGCAAGCGCCAGAGCCGCTCTGGAAGCCCCGCTCCTGGCGCCGCGCTCTTGACGGCTCGCCCCACCCCGCGCGAATAGGCGCCCGGCCCAAATCTGGGTCGAGGGGAATGCCGGACCCATGGGGCTTCTGGAGCGGGCGAAAATCCGCATTGAATATGGCGTGTTCCGCCTCGTCGCGGCGTTGGCCGCGGCGCTGCCGCTTGAGGTGGCCTCGTCCCTCTCCGGCCGCCTGTGGCGCCTGATCGCGCCGCGCCTCAGCCGTCACCGGCGGGCGCTCGACAATCTCGCGCTCGCCTTCCCGGACATGAGCCTCGCGGAGCGCCAACGCGTCGCGCTGGCGATGTGGGACAATCTCGGGCGCACCTTCGCCGAATTCGTCCATATGAAGCAGATCATGGCCGAGCAGCGCGTCACGCTCGAACCCTTGGACAAGTTCGAAGCGGTCGCCAAAGGGCCGCCCTTCATCGTCTGCACGCTGCATCTCGGCAATTGGGAGCTCGCCTCGCAAGCGGCCCTGCACTTCGGTCTGCCGCTCGCCGGCGTCTATCAGAAGCTGACCAATCCGCTGGTCAATCGCTGGACTTACGAGCAGCGCCGCTCGGCCTATCCGGGCGGTCTTTTCGACAAATCCCCGGCGACTTCGCGCGCCCTGGTCAAGCTGGTCAAATCCGGCGGCTATGCCGCTTTCGTCGCTGATCTGCGCGAGGGGCGCGGCATCCAGGTTCCCTTTTTCGGCCGCCCTGCCCGCTCCAACCCCTTTCCCGCCGCGCTCGCGCGCATGACCGGCATGCCGCTCTACGCCGTATGCGTGACGCGCACGAAGGGCGCGCATTTCGTGATGAGCATCGAGCCGGTCGCTGTGCCGACAAGCGGCGATCGCGACGCCGATGTGCTGGCGGCGACCGCCGCGCTGCAGGCGCGTTTTGAGGCATTCGTGCGCCAGGCGCCCGAACAATGGATGTGGGCGCATCGGCGCTGGGATTGAGCGCAGGCGCGTTTCTGGGCTACGCATTATGCGTAACGCGGAGCCCCAGCCCTGATCATCGCCACCTGGAACGTCAATTCGGTGCGCCAGCGCCTGCCGCATCTGCTTGATTATCTCAGGCAGGAGAGCCCCGACGCGCTCTGCCTGCAAGAGATCAAATGCGTCGACGAGGCCTTTCCGCGCGCCGAGATCGAAGACCTCGGCTACAATGTCGCGACCCACGGACAGAAGGGCTTTAATGGCGTCGCCATTCTCGCCAAGCGCCCTTTCGAGGTCGAGCGCGGATTGCCGGGCGACGAGAGCGACGTGCAGTCGCGCTATATCGAAGCGGTGATCCCGATGGGCGCCAGCGCACTGCGGCTCGCCTGCATCTATCTGCCCAATGGCAATCCGACGCCCGGCGAGAAATATGATTACAAGCTCGCCTTCATGGGCCGGCTGATCCGCCACGCCCGCGGGCTGCTGGCGCTGGAGGAGCCGCTTGCGCTCGTCGGCGATTTCAACGTCATCCCCGAGCCGCGCGACGCCGCCCATCCCGAGAACTGGGTGAAGGACGCGCTGTTTCTGCCCCAGACGCGCGCCAGATTCCGCGAGCTCTGCGCGCTTGGCTTCACCGACGCGCTGCGCGCGGTCAGCGACGAAGCGGGCCTCTACACGTTCTGGGACTATCAAGCCGGCGGCTGGCAGCGCAACGACGGCATCCGCATCGATCACGTCCTGCTCTCGCCCGAGGCAGCCGACCGGCTGGAGACGGTCGCCATCGACAAAGCGATGCGCGGCCGGGAAAAGGCCTCCGACCACGTGCCGATAAGGGCGGCGCTGCGCGAGGCGTGAAGGCGGCGTCAGGCGCGAAGCGATCCCTTCGTCGCTGCGCTCGAACCTGCGGCGGCTTGACAATCCGTGTGGCGCGACGACCCGATGACTCCCGACGTGGCCCAAAACCTCAGATCGCAATGATTTTGATCGCCAAGACCTCTCTCGCCCTCTTTGTCGCTCTGGCCGCCCTTGCGCTCGCCGGCTGCCTATCGACGCAGAACGAGCCATTCCCGCTCGACGGCGGCGATCGCATCGCCGCAAAGCCGGGCGACTATGCCTGCAGGAGCGTCGACGCGCAGGGCGTTGCGCGCATCGAGCCTGCCCGGCTCGTGCGCCTCAGCGCCAACCGGCGCACGCAATACGTCTTCCTCGCCCCTGACAATTCCGACGCCGAGCCCGTGACATTGCACCGCGTCAGCCAAGGGCTCTATCTCGTCGCCCTCGCGCACGAAGAGGACCCGGGCGAAGACCTCTATCTCGCGGCGCCCGCCGCCGACGGCGCTTCCTTTCGCCTCTACGCGCCGGCGCCGACGCCAGCCAGCGCGGACACGCTTGCCGCCAGGAACGGCGCAAAGCTCGCGCATCTGCAATTCTCCGACACGCTCAGCGGCCCGCTGGCCGCCCAGCGCGCCTTCGCCCTCGCGCTGGCCGCCGACCCCAAGAGCTGGCGCATCGCCGCCGATTGCCGGGCAAAACGCCGCTAGGGCGGCCGCGTGTCGCTGGCGCGACTGCGCTTAGTCGTCGCCGGCGCCGCTTTGGCTGGGACAACGCCGACTCCCTCCTCTTGCGGAACACAGCGCGAACAGATACAGGTCTGTTCGCGATTTGTTTACGCCTGACCGCGATTCTCCGCTTCGCCCGTTGCGATCGTGATTCGTGGGTCAAGAGGAGCCTGACATGCTGACAAAAAAGCAAAGCGAGCTGCTGCGCTTCATCCACGAGCGCCTGCAGTCCGACGGGGTTCCGCCCTCTTTCGACGAGATGAAGGACGCGCTCGACTTGCGCTCCAAGTCGGGCATTCATCGCCTCATCATGGCGCTGGAGGAGCGCGGCTTCATTCGCCGTCTCGCCAATCGCGCCCGCGCCATCGAAGTGCTGCGGCTGCCGGAATCGGCGACGGTGGGCGCGCCGCGCGCGCAGAAATTCTCGCCGAGCGTCATCGCCGGCAATCTCGGCAAGGTCAGGCCGCGCAGTGGCGTCGAGGCGCCGCCGCTGATCGCCATGATCCCGATGATGGGCCGCATTGCAGCGGGCACGCCGATCGAAGCGATCCAGACGCGCACCGAGACGATCGCCATGCCGCCCGACTTCCTCGGCGCGGGCGAGCATTTCGCGCTCGAAGTGCGCGGCGACTCGATGATCGAAGCCGGCATTCTCGAAAACGACACCGTCATCATCCGCAAACAGGACACCGCCGAGACCGGCGACATCGTGGTGGCGCTGATCGACGACGAGGAGGCGACGCTAAAGAGGCTGCGCAAGCGCGGCGCTTCGATCGCCCTGGAGGCGGCCAATCCGGCCTATGAGACGCGAATTTTCGGCCCCGACCGGGTGCGCATCCAGGGCCGGATGATCAGCCTGCTGCGCCGCTATTGAGACTGCGCCCCTCGTCCTTGCGCCCTCGTCCTGAGGAGCCCGCGAAGCGGGCGTCTCGAAGGACGCTCGGGGCCCTGACATCCTTCGACTCGCCCTCGCATTCGCGAGGGCGGCTCAGGATGAGGGCCGCGGCTGGGGCCTCGCCCGCACAAGAGCGGCTGAGGGTCAGGTTTGCAGCGATTTCTTGAAAATAAGGAGGCCGGCCGGAAGCAGCTATGAGGAGGCCACTCCTTGCTGCTTCCGAGCCGGCCGACCCCACGGACCCGGGAGATGCGGCGGACCCGAGCACCCCGCGGGGTATCTCGATGCGGGCGACCATGCCCTGATGAAATGACGCTACGCCGACGACGCGCGAAAGCAATCGTTTGGATCGTTTTCATCCGGGAAACCAATTATTTACCTAAACATCCTTGGTTAAGTCCGGCGCGTTACGGTTAAGGCGTCGCGCCCGGCCTGTGGACCCGGCGAATGCGAAGCTTGCGAGTGCGACAAGCGCGCGCCAATGTCGCCAACCACCGTGTTGAGGTGATTCGTGGCAGGCGTCGGCGCCATCACAGACGATTTCCAGGTCGAGCGCGCTGAAGGCGAGCCGGCCTTCACCGTCGATCTCGACGGTTACGAGGGGCCGCTCGACCTCCTCCTCGATCTGGCGCGTCGTCAGAAGGTCGATCTTTCGCGCATTTCGGTGCTGGCGCTGGCCGAGCAATATCTCGTTTTCGTCGAGGCGGCGCGCAAGCTCAGGCTCGAACTTGCCGCCGATTATCTGGTGATGGCCGCCTGGCTCGCCTATCTCAAATCGCGCCTGCTCCTGCCCGCCCCGACCAAGGCCGAGAGCGGCGAAGCGGCAGAACTGGCCGACGCGCTGGCGCAACGGCTGCGCCGGCTCGAATTGATCCGCCGCGCCGGCGAAGTCCTGTTCGCCCGTCCTCGCCTCGGGCGCGACGTCTTCGCCCGCGGCGAACCCGAGGCGACCGAAGTCGCGGCGACGACCGTCTACGAGGCGACGCTCTATGATCTTCTCTCGGCCTATGCCCGCCAGAGCCAGAAACACGCGCGCGCCCGCGTCCGTTTCGCCCCGCGCGCCGTCTGGTCGCTCGCCGAAGCGCGCGAGGCGTTGATGCGGATGATGGGCGCCATTTCCGACTGGACGGCGCTCGACGCTTGGATCGTCGAATATGGCGTCGAGCCGAAGTTTCGCCGCACGGCGCGCGCATCCTCCTTCTCCGCCTCGCTAGAGCTGGCGCGCGAAGGAAGGGTCGAACTGCGCCAGGACGCCGCCTTCGCGCCGATCTGGATGCGCCCGATCGCCGCCGCCAGCCAAGCGAGCTAAAGACGCCAATGATGGGAAACGTCGCCAAATTGTTCGAGACCGAAGCGCCGCCGCGTATTGCCCCCGAGGATCTGCGCATCGCCGAGGCGATCGTCTTCGCGGCCGCCGAGCCGACCGACGAAGCCGCGATCGCCGAGCGGCTTTCGCCAGGCGCCGACGTCGGCGCGGTGATGGCCGAGTTGCAGCGCCATTACGCCGAGCGCGGCGTCCATCTGGCGCGCATCGCCGGCCGCTGGGCCTTCCGCACCGCCCCCGATCTCGCCTGGCTGCTGTCGCGCGAGGAACACGACAAGCGCAAATTGTCGCGCGCCGCCATCGAGACGCTGGCCATCGTCGCCTATCATCAGCCGGTGACCCGCGCCGACATCGAGGAAATCCGCGGCGTCGCGGTGTCCAAGGGCGCGCTCGACGTGCTGATGGAGGCCGGCTGGGTGCGCATGCGCGGGCGGCGCAAATCGCCCGGCCGTCCGATCACCTATGGGACCACGGCCGAATTCCTCAGTCATTTCGGGCTCGACGCCATCGCCGACCTGCCCGGCCTCGACGAGTTGCAGGGCGCTGGCCTGTTCGACGGGCGCCTGCCGCCGGGCTTCGGCGTGCCGCAGCCTGACGACGACGCCAACCTCCGCGCCGACGAGGACCCGCTGGAGACCTCGGCCGCGCTCGAACAGGCGTGGGGACCGGTCGGCGAATCCGACGAAACTTAAGCCGGCGCGGCCACGAATCCGCCGGAAAGCATCGCGACAAACGAGACGGGCGTGGGCGAGCCGGCCTCGCGCCGGTCGGAGAGTTTTGTATGATCGCTCGCATCCTCGTCTCGACGCTGGCTTTGGCAGCAAGCTCCGCCGCCGTGCGCGCCGAGCCGGCCGCCTCGCTTGCGCCTCATCGCGCTGGCTATGAGATCACGCTGATCGACGACTACGGCGTCCCGCATGGCGGCCAGGTGCCGGTCGCCGCCGCCGGCGTCATCGCCTACGAATTCACCGGTTCGCGCTGCGACGGCTACGCCTCGAACTTCCGCCAATATACGCAATTGCAGCGCAGCGAAGGCGATCCGATCTCCTCCGACATTCACGCCGTCACTTTCGAGGACGGCGAAGCCAAGCGCATGCGCTTCCAGATCGACTCGACGACGGCGGGCGGCGAGCCGACGCCGATCGCCGGCTCGGCGATGCGCGCCGATGGCGGCGACACGACGATCGCGCTGAGCAAGCCGTCGGCGGCGACGATGGACATCGGCAAGGACATTCTCTTCCCGACCGAACATGTCGAGCGCATCATCGCCCGCGCCAAGGATGGCGGCGGCCCGATGGAGGCGCGGGTCTATGACGGCTCCGACACCGGCAAGAAAGTGTTCCAGACCTTGACCGTGATCGGCAAGGAAGCGGCGAGCCCGTCGCCCGACGCCGACGACGCCCCTTCGCTCGGCAAGATCCGCCGCTGGCCCGTCACCGTCTCCTATTTCGACGAGAAGGCGAGCGACGCGCCGCCTGAATATGTCCTGAGCTACGACCTCTACGAAAATGGCGTCTCGGGCTCGCTCAAGCTCGACTATGGTTCGTTTGCGCTGTCGGCCAAGCTCAAGCGCCTCGAACTGCTGCCGATCCCGACCTGCGCCAAATAGCGCTGAGACGCGGCTTCCCTCGGGCCGCCCACGCCGCCCGCATAGCATTCTTCGCCGGTGCCAAATTCATCGCGCGGGCGACAAATCGAAGATCGCGGTTTTCGACCGGTCGCCGTTCGTCAGGCCATTTTTGAGGGCGCGGCGCCGGGCGGCATTCCGTCCTTGATCGACTGCGCGATCATCGCCCGGAACTCCGGAGTGTCCTGATGCCCGTGCACCGCCACGGCGTGTTGAACCGCGGCCGCGATCAGCTCCTCTTCGTTGTCGGCGGAAATCGCGATCGAGCAGTTCATCACGCTCGGATAGTCACGACAGTCGACGAATTTACGTCCCATGGCCAGCTCCCCTTTTTAAGCTCGCGAAGAGAAGTCTAAACGCCCCTCGGTGCGGCGACGATTTCTTCAAATAGCGCCGGATGCCCACCAAAATAAGTCAAATGGCGGCCAGGAATCCTATTCCAACTCGAGAACCACCGGCCCCGATACCGGGTCGGTGACGCCAAGGCCGCCGCCAAGGTCCTCGAGCGTATCGCGGAAGGAATCGAGGAACGCGATCATTCTTGGGCGGGCCGCTACGATAGCCGACATGTCCGTCCATTCAAGAATGACGCAGTAGGACCGGTCCCCCGTCTTGATGACGTTCGCCGCTTTGGCGCCGAAAGAACCAAGCCGAAGCTTCCGGTGGGCGTCGAGAAATTCCTGCTCACGCATGGGCTTAATTCGGAACCGAACGACATTGAAAGCGGTCATTGAGGCGCCTCCCGCTGAGTGGGCGCGGCCCGGAGAAGTCGGCAAAGCCGCCGCCGGCACAGAATAGTCTCCGCGGATCTCTCCATTTGCGCAAGTCGAGCCTTGCGTTCATTTGGCGCGGCGCGACGGGGCGTCGGGCTTGAAGGCGAGGCCGCGTTGCAGCGCTGCGGCGCCGAACTTGTCGCGTAAGCTCGCGATCGCCGCTTCGCGCGCCTTCTCGCGACTGCGATCGCCCTCGATCAGATCGGCGCGGTCCGCTTCATCCGCCGGGGCGAGATCGCCGCCCGCGACGCCAATCAGCCGATAGGCCTGGCCGCGCGGTTCGGCTTCCAGCAGCGCCCGCGCGACGGCGAAAAGCCTCGGCGCCATTTGCGTCGCGCCAAAGCCGGAGCGCGAGCGGCTGCGCAGGCGAAAGTCGGGCGTACGCAGCTTCAGGGTCAACGCGCGCGCCGCGAGCCCGGCCTTGGCGAGGCGCGCCGCCACCCTCTCGCATTGCACGAGCAGGCAGCGCGTCAATTCGGTGAGATCGTCGACATCGTTTTCGAACGTCGTCTCGCTGGAGATGCTCTTGGTCTCGCGATCCGGCGACACGCGCCGATTGTCGATCCCCTGCGCCAGGCGCCAAAGGCGACGCCCCTCCTCGCCGAGCTTGGCGACCACGCCCCGTTCGTCGAGCTTCTGCAGATCGCCGATCGTTCGCATGCCGAGCCGGTCGAGCCGCGCCTGCGCCACTTTGCCGACGCCCCACAGGCGCCCGACGCTCATCGGGGCGAGCCGCTCGCGCGCTTCCGCGCGGCCGATGACCGAGAAGCCGCGCGGCTTGTCGAGATCGGAGGCGAGCTTGGCGAGGAACTTACAATAGCTGAGGCCGATCGACACCGTGACGCCGATGTCGCGCTCGACCTCGCGCGCGAATGTGGCGAGCGTCGGCGCCGCGCTGGCGCCATTGGCGCCTTCGCAACCGGTCAGATCGAGAAAGGCCTCGTCGATCGACAGCGGTTCGACCAGAGGAGTCAGGCGCGCCATGCGCTCGCGGATCGCGCGGCTGACGCGCGCATATTTCGCCATGTCGGGCGGCAGCACGATGGCGTCGGGGCAGAGTTTCAGCGCCTGCCCGGTCGGCATCGCCGAGCGCACGCCGAAAGTGCGCGCGACATAGCAGCAGGTCGAGACGACGCCGCGCCGGCCGCCGCCGGCGACCAGCACCGGTCTATCGGCGAGTTCGGGCCGGTCGCGTTTTTCGACCGCGGCGTAGAAAGCGTCGCAATCGACATGAGCGATGGTCAGGTCCGGCCCGAAATCATCGACGAGACGCGGCGAGCCGCAGCGCCGACAGCGCTGCGCGTCGGCCTCGCAGCCCGCCAGGCAATCGCGGCAGAGGCGCGCGAACGGCTTGCTGGCCGGCGCGTCCGTCACGAATTGAGGCTGGAGGGGCGCCCCGCCAGCCGCTCCCGCGCCGCCGCCACCCTGTCGGGCGCGATCCCGCGCGCCTCGGCGAAAGCGATGAGCAGCCGCTCGTCGCCGGCCAAATGATCGAGCACTGCGAGCAAAAACCCCGGTTCGGCCGCCGCCTGGCGCAAATTATCCGGTCCGAGGCCGGAAAGCGCGAGAAAACGCGACAGGCGATCGGCGTCCTCGGCGAGGAAGCCGAGCGCGTCGATCGCCATCGCTTCGCCCTCAGCGCGGCCTGTGGATAGTTCGCCGTTAACCCTCTGGCGCACGGTCCGGTTTTCCTTTCGTCAAGGACTGCCGCTTACTATAGTCGCCACGCTTCAATGTGAAATTCGAGCCGCTGTCGCCGCGCTCGCGGATGCCCGTCATGGCCAAAACCGTGCTGATCGTAGAGGACAATGAGCTCAACATGAAGCTCTTCAACGACCTCGTCGAAACGCGGGGCTGCAAGATCGTGCAGACGCGCAGCGGCGTCGAGGCGGTCGAACTTGCAAGGCTTCATCGCCCCGATCTCATCCTGATGGACATTCAGCTTCCCGAAGTCTCCGGCCTCGAAGTGACGCAATGGCTGAAGGATGACGAAGAGCTGCGCTCCATTCCGGTGATCGCCGTAACGGCTTTCGCAATGAAGGGCGACGAGGAAAAAATCCGCCAGGGCGGCTGCGAGGCCTATCTCTCCAAGCCGATCTCGGTCGCCAAATTCTTCGACACGATCGACCAATTTCTCGGGGACAAGGTAAGCCGATGACCGCGCGGGTTCTCGTCGTCGACGACGTCGTCGCCAACGTCAAGCTGCTCGATGCGCGGCTAACGGCTGAATATTTCGAAGTGCTCACCGCGATGAGCGGCCCGGAAGCGATCGCGATCTGCGAGAAGGGCCAGTGCGACATCGTGTTGCTCGACGTGATGATGCCCGGCATGGACGGTTTCGAGGTCTGCCGCCGTCTCAAGGGGCATGTCGCCACCGCCCATCTGCCGGTGGTGCTGGTCACCGCACTCGATCAACCCGCCGATCGCGTGCGCGGACTTGAAGCCGGGGCCGACGACTTCATCACCAAGCCGATCGACGAGATGGAGCTGATCGCCCGCGTGCGTTCGCTCGCCCGCCTCAAAGTGGCGGTCGACGAATTGCGCAATCGCGCTAACACCACCGTCGCGCTGGGCATGATCCCGGCTTTCGCCTCGCCAGACGCCGATGACGGACGTCGCGGACGCATTCTGATTGTCGACGACCGCGCCACCTCGGCCGAGCGCCTGCGCCACGCGCTGAGCGCCCATCACACGGTTTCGGTCGAGCCGGATGCGCATGAGGCGCTGTTCAAGGCGGCCGAGGACAATGTCGATCTCATCATCGTCAGCCTCGGTCTCGCCGGCTACGACGGCCTGCGGCTGTGCAGCCAGATCCGCTCGCTGGAGCGCACGCGCAACCTGCCGATTCTCGCGGTCGCCGATCTCGAGGATCGCCAGCGGATGCTTCGCGGCCTCGAACTCGGCGTCAACGACTTCCTGACCCGCCCGGTCGATCGCAACGAATTGCTGGCGCGAGTGCGCACGCAATTGCGTCAGAAGCGCTACGCCGACTCGCTGCGCGAGAAAGTGCAGCAGTCGATCGAGCTCGCCCTGTTCGATCCGCTGACCGGCCTCAACAATCGCCGGTTTCTCGAAAATCATCTGGCGACGATGCTCGACAATTCGCGCGGCCGCCGCTCGCCCTTGACCCTGATGATCCTCGACATCGATCATTTCAAACGCGTCAACGACACCTATGGCCATGGCGCGGGCGACGAGGTCCTGAAGGGCTTCGCCGATCGGTTGCGCGGCATCATCCGCGGCGGCGATCTCCTGTGCCGCCTGGGCGGCGAAGAGTTTGTCATCGTCATGCCCGGCGTCGATCTCGCCGCCGCCGCGCGCATCGCCGAACGCGCCCGCCTGACCATCGAGCAGGACCAATTCGTTATTGACGCCTCAGGGCAGGCCATTCCCGTCACGGTGTCGATCGGCGTCGCCGAGCGCGCGCAGGAGGATGATTCCGGCGCGCTTTATCAGCGCGCCGACCGCGCGCTCTATCGCGCCAAATCGGAAGGCCGCAACCGCGTCAGCGCCGACGCCGCCTGACGCGCGCTTCAACCTTCCGCGATTATCAGCATCGTGTCGATCGAGAAGCTGCCGTCGGGCTCAAAGGCGAAATAGCGCGCGACCTCCTCGACCGCCTCCCCTTGCAGCGCACGAATGGCGGAGACGAAGAGCGGCGCGGTGTTCATCCGCGCGACCCAGGCCGAAAATTCGAGCCGGATGCGATAGCGTTCGCAGCGCGTGAGCCTGAAGCCGGCGGCCTCGATGAAGGCGCGCCATTGCGCAAGCGAATAATTGCGCAGATGCGAGGGATCGCGCAGCAATTCGAGACCATGCAGCCAGGTGTCGAGCAGCGGATCTTCGGGCGCGACGACATCGGCGAAGATTGCGAGGCCGCCTGGCTTCAGCACGCGCCGGGCTTCGCGCAGGCCCTTGCCGACATCGCGCCAGTGATGCGCGCTATAGCGGCTCGCCACGATGTCGAAGGCGCCGTCGGCCCATGGCAGCGCCTCCACCGAACCTTTCCGCGTCTCGACATTGGCCAGCCCGCGCCGCTCGGCTTCCGCCGCCACTGCCGCCAGCATCGCGTCGCTCAGATCATAGGCGACGACGCTCTTGGTCAGCGCCGCCAAGGCAAAGGCCAAATGCCCGCCGCCACACCCGAGATCGACCGCGCGGGCCTCGGGCCGCTTGCCAACGAGCCCGCTCAGCGCCGCGAGATCCTCGCCCTGCGCATGAACAGGACTGACGACATAGGCCGCCGCGCTCGGGCTGAATTGGTCGGCGACGAAGGAATCGTGGGACCGGGAATCTTGGGATCGGGAATCTTGGGATCGGGAATCTTGGGATCGCGAGGACACTGGCTCTCTCCCGCAGGCTCTTTGTCTTGAGCGACGAAAGTGATCCTGCGCGGCGTTTTACCCTATTACAAGAGTGAAGATTATCCTGTTATAAAGAGCGCCATGCCAACGCACGCCGCCCGCCGCGCCCTCGGCGCCTTCCTTCGCGCCCATCGCGAACAGCTCGAACCGCCCGCCGGCGCGGCCGGCCGCCGCCGCACACCCGGGCTGCGTCGCGAGGAAATCGCCGAAGCCAGCGGCGCGAGCCTGACCTGGATCGCCTGGCTCGAACAGGGTCGAGAGGTCTCGCCTTCGCCGCGCCTGCTGGCGCGCCTCGCCGACGCACTGCGGCTGGCGCCGGCCGAACGCGCCTATCTCTTCGAGCTGGCGGACAAGCGCGATCCCCACGCCGTCGCAATCGGCAAGGATGCGCTGGCCGCCGAGATTCTCGCGTTGCCCGCCGCCATGACGATCCCAGCCTATCTGCTCGATGGCCAATGGACGGCGCGCGCCTGGAACGACCGCGCCGCAGAACTGTTCGACGGCTGGCTCGACGGCGCGCATGATCGCAATCTGCTGCGCTTCATTTTCCGCTCGCCGGGCGCGCCCAAACTGATTGTCGACTGGGAGGATCGCGCGCGCCGCGTGGTCGCGGAGTTTCGCGCCGATTTCAGCCGCCGCCTGCGCGATCCTGCGCTTGGCGCGCTGGTCGAGGAATTGACGGAAGCCTCGCCGGTCTTCGCCCGCCTGTGGCGCGAACAGGCGGTGCTGGGGCGTGAAGGCGGCGAAAGGCGCTTCCGGCAGCCGGCGCGACGTTTTCACCAGACGACCTTGATCGTCGCCTCTCACCCCGAAGCGAAGCTCGTCTGTCTGGCGCCGATCGAAACTTGAGCGTTGCCTAGCTGGCCCGACGCATCGGCGAGCGCGAAGCCTTATCGCCATGCGAGGGCTCCTTGCGCGCCTCGGCGGTCACTTCGAACTCGGCGATCAGATCGGCGAGCAGGCGGGCCTCTTCCGACAAAGCGTGGCTGGCGGCGGTCGATTGCTCGGCCATGGCGGCGTTCTGCTGCGTGGTGCGGTCCATGTCGCCGATCGCGCCATTCACCGCCTCGATGGCGTTCGCCTGTTCCTTGGCGCTGGCGGCGATTTCGCTGACGATCGCGTTGATGTCGTTGACCCGTCCGACGATGCGCTCGAGCGAACCGCCGGTCTCGGCGACCAGCGCGACACCCTGGGCTACTTGCTCGGCCGAAGTCGAAATCAGCGCCTTGATCTCCTTGGCGGCTTCCGCTGAGCGCTGCGCCAGCGCGCGCACTTCGGAGGCGACCACCGCGAAGCCACGGCCTGCGTCGCCCGCGCGCGCCGCCTCGACGCCGGCGTTGAGCGCCAGCAAATTGGTCTGGAAGGCGATCTCGTCGATGACGCCGATGATCTGCGAAACCTGTTGCGAGGATTTCTCGATCGCGCCCATCGCCGCGACGGCGCGCTGAATGACCGCGCCGCTGTTTTCCGCGTCGCGCTGCGCGCCTTCGGCGACGCTGCGCGCATGCGCCGTGCTTTCGGCGGTGCGGCGAACCATGGCGGTGGCCTCGCCGAGCGTCGCGGAGGCTTCCTCCAGGCTGGCGGCCTGCTGCTCGGTGCGGCGCGAAAGATCGTCATTGGCGGTGGCGATTTCGCCGGTGCCGACCCGGATCGCGCCGCCGCGTTGCGCGACGGTCGCCATGGCCGATTCAAGCTGATTGATCGCAGCGTTGAAATCGGTCTGCAGCGTCAGATAGGCCTCGGGAATGTCGGAGGACATGCGATGGCGCAGATCCTTGGCCGCCAAGCGCGACAGGCCGGAGCCGACCGACTCGGCGACGATCGCTCGCTCATGGGCGATTGCCTCATGCTGGGCGCGCTCGTTTTCGGCGCGCGCCTCCTCGGCGAGTTCGTTCTGGTGTTGCGCCTCTTTCTCGAGGCGGGCCTTTTCGATCGCCGCGTCGCGGAACACGAGCACCGCGCGCGCCATCTCGCCGATCTCATTGCGCGCCGTGGCGTGAGCCGGCTCGACAGTCAGATTGCCGGTCGCCAATTCGCGCATGGTGCGGGTCACGGCGATGATCGGCCGGCTGATGCTGCGGGTGAAGAGAAGCGCCATCAGCGAACCAAGGATCACGCCGGCGAGACCGACGCCGACGATGACCTTCTGCGCCAGGGCGCCAGATTCTGTCGCCTCGGTAAAGCTCGTTTCAGCCGCGTCGTGGAATTGCGAAGTCAGTTCGGCGCCCAGCGTGGTCATCGCGTCTTCGATCGCCATCGCCTGGGTGGAGCCATCCGCGATCTGATCGGCGGTCAGCGTTCCGCCCTGCATCTGGGTAAAGTGGAGGCCGTTGACGAGCTTGCGATATTTCGAGGCGAGATCGGTAAACTTGCGCACTTCGTCGGCGCGCTCGGGATCGGTTGTATTTGCCTGCAGCTCCGTCAGCCATTCGTTGGTGACGGAGAAGCTTTCGGTCGACTTGGACCAGTGTTTCTGATCATTGGAATTGAGGGCGATCCAGAAATGCATGCGCGCTTCGATCAGCCGCTTTTCGACGCGCTGCTCAAGCGCTTCGGCGGTCTTATATTGCGCCACCTCTTCAAGCGCCTTGCCGCCCTGAATGACAGCCAGCAGGCCGAGCCCACTGACGGCCACGACCAGCAGCAATATCGAGCCATAACCAACGATGAGCTTGGTCGCGACTTTCAGGCGAGAAAACATGGGCGATCCAACCTTGCAGCTGTCTTTCGGACCCGCCCGCGAACGTCCGCGGGAGACGCGAATTCACCACGAGGGCGAACGACTCGCAGTCGCCTGCAGGTTACGGGAGCGACGGTTAACCAAGTCTAACGGGCAGAATTGCCGGAGCACGCCGCTAAAAGGCTCGTTTCGTTGACATTGGCGTGATTCGGACTATACCTCGCCTAGTTGTGGGCGCTTAAAAAGCCCCAGCTTTGCGCGAGCCTTTCCAAAGCCTCGCGCGGACGTCGCCCAACGAGGCGCGCCATCACCTGCGGGCGTTCAAGCCGCCTGCCTTAAAACACCGTCCCAGTGAGAAGAAATGCGATTTGATGAACTCGGCCTGAGCGAGAAAGTGCTCAACGCCGTCCGCGCCTCCGGCTATGAGACGCCAACCCCCATTCAAGAACAATCGATCCCCCACGCCCTGCAGGGACGCGACATCCTCGGCATCGCGCAAACCGGCACCGGCAAGACCGCCGCCTTCACCCTGCCGATGCTGTCGCTCTTGGAAAAAGGCCGCGCCAGAGCGCGCATGCCGCGCACGCTCATCCTCGAGCCGACCCGCGAACTGGCCGCTCAGGTCGAAGAGGCCTTCGGCCGCTACGGCGTCAATCACAAGCTCAATCTCGCCCTGTTGATCGGCGGCGTCTCCTTCGCCGATCAGGAAGCCAAGATCACCCGCGGCGCCGACGTGCTGATCGCCACGCCCGGCCGCCTGCTCGATTTCGTCGGTCGCGGCAAAATCCTGCTGACTGGCATCGAGATTCTGGTGATCGACGAAGCCGACCGCATGCTCGACATGGGTTTCATTCCCGACATCGAGGCGATCTGCAAACTGGTTCCCTTCACCCGCCAGACGCTGTTCTTCTCGGCCACCATGCCGCCAGAAATCACGCGGCTGACCGAGACCTTCCTCCACAATCCGGTGCGCGTCGAAGTCGCTCGCGCCGCCTCCACCGCCGAAGGCATCAGCCAGTCGCTGGTGCGCTCAGGCGCTTCGCCCGAGGAGAAGCGCGCCACGCTGCGCCAGCTCATCCGCAAGGCCGAGGATTTCAAGAACGCGCTGATCTTCTGCAATCGCAAGCGGGACGTGCAGGTGGTCTACCGCTCGCTGCAGAAGCACGGTTTCTCGGTCGGCGCGCTGCATGGCGATCTCGACCAGCGCACCCGAATGGCGGCGCTCGACGCTTTCCGCAACGATCAGGTCCAGCTTCTGGTCTGTTCCGACGTCGCCGCGCGCGGCCTCGACATTCCCGACGTCAGCCACGTCATCAATTACGATCCGCCCCATCACGCCGAGGATTACGTCCACCGTATCGGCCGCACCGGCCGCGCCGGCAAGACGGGCGTCGCCTGGACGATCGTCGCGCGCGGCGACGCGCGCGCGGTCGAGGACATCGAAAAGCTGATCGCCAAGAAGATCGAATGGCAGGTCGGCGGCGAAGCGCCGATCGAGGAAGCAAGCGAAGTCGCCGAGACCGGAAACGAGCGTCACGGCGAGCGAGGCCATGGCGAACGCGGTCGCGGCGGGCGCGGGCGACGCGGCCAGGGGCCGTCACGCCACACGCATGCGGCCGAAACTCCTGCCGCCGAGCGTCCCGCTCAGCCGCGGGGAGAGGCCCGGCGGAGCGAGGAGCCGAAGCGTAACGAGGAACCGAAGCGTAACGAGGAGCCCAAGCGCAACGAGCGCCATCGCGCGGGCCGCGATCACAATCCGGGTCGGCACGGCGGTTCGCCGCCCCGGCCGGACCCGCGCCATGCCCAGCCCGCAGCCCGGCCGCCGCGCCGCGACGACGGCCCGGACGCGCCGGTTGTTGGGTTAGGCGATCATGTGCCGAGTTTTCTGCTCCGCCCGGTGCGCCTGCCGCCCAAGCCCGTTCCGGCCGAAGCCGAAGACTGAGGCTCTCGGCGGCGGTTCGCCAGTAAGCCGCCGTCAAGCATTGCCCGCGATAGTGAAGCGCCGCCGCGCCCGCACGGGCATTGGCGGCGGCTGCGCCGGGATGTTTCCAACATGGGCAAAGAGCGGGACGTCAGCCTCGATGCGATGCGCGGTCTCGCCGCTCTCGCCGTCTTCGGCTGGCATTCGATGCTCGCCTTCTATCCCGCCTCGTCCGGCTATCTCGACGCGACCCCGATCGCCGAAACGGCGCGTTCGCGCTTCTGGTTTGTCGCCGTCCATGGCGCCGGCGCAGTGGCGTTCTTTTTCGTCCTCTCCGGCTTCGTGCTGACACGGCAGGCGCTGACGAGCGGCGACACCGACCCTCTTCTGCGCGGGCTGATCAAACGTTGGCCGCGGCTGGCCGGCCCGACCCTGGCCGCCACGCTCGGCTCCTGGCTGCTTTTTGCCCTTGGCGCTTATTTCTACGCGCCGGCCGCCTTGCTGACCGGCTCGTCGTGGTTCGCTCATTTTGGCGGCGCGCTGACCGGCGTCGCGTCCTTCCAGCCAAGCTTCGTCTCGGCCGTGCTGCAGGGCGCCGCGCTGACGTTTCTGCGCGGCGATTCCACTTACGACAGCAGCCTTTGGACGATGTCCTTCGAGTTTTACGGCAGCTTGATGGTCTACGGGCTGGCCTTTTTGCTGGCGCCGCGCCCAGCGCGGTGGGTCCGGCTAATCGTCGTCGGCGCCGCGGGCGTAGTCTGCGGCGCGGCCAATCCGGCGCTCTTTCCCTTTGTCGTCGGCTTAGGGCTGGCGACCTTCCTGCCGGTTGAGGCGCCCCGCCTGCCCGCCGTGGTCAGCGCCATCGTCGTCGCGCTGGCCCTGCTCGCCTGTGGCTATACGCAGGGCGCGCTGGGCGTCTATGCGCCTTTGACCGCGATCTGGCCGGTCTCGGCGCCAATTCCCTTTCTTCACGCCACGGGCGCCGCGGCTTTGATCATGATGGCGGAGAGCTGGCCGGGGATGCGCGCCCTGCTGTCGCGGCCCTGGGGCCGGATCTGCGGCGAACTCTCATTCCCCTTCTATCTGGTCCATCTGCCGATCCTCTGCTCGGCGGGCGCTTACGTCTTTCTGGCGACGGGCTCCGCGCCGGCTGCGATCGCCGCGACGCTTGTCGTCTCGCTGGCGGTCGCCTGGCTGCTGGCGCTCGCCAGCCGCTGGTGGCTGGCGCGTCTCAACGTCGCCGTCGTGGCTTTGCTGGCGAGCCGGCGGCAGGCCGGACTCGGGTCGATCGCTTCGTCGCCTTAGCCGGCTGGCTTTTGGCGGACTTGGCTTTCGTCTTTTTCGCTTTCGCCGCCTTGGCCGTCGCGGCGCGCCGCGCCGCCGCCAGGCCGAGCGCCGACCAGCGCCTGAGTTCGTCCTCGTCGTCATAGGCCGAGGCGACGAGCCGCCAATAGGAGCCGACCGTCACCTCACGCCCGCGCGCGCTGTAAACGAAGGGACGCGATCCCGCCGCGACAAATTCGGCTCGGGTCTCGGCGTCGGTCTTGATGAAAACCTCGCCGCGCAACGCGAGCGCGAAACAGAGGTCGTCGGCATAGACGCCATGGCCGCTGAAGACGCGGCGCAGGCTCACCGGACCGAAGGGCGCAAAAAGCTCCTCCAGTCCCTCGCGATCCATCGAACTTTAGCTCACTCGCTGGCGGCGATCGCCTCGGGCGAGGCGGGCGTGATCGCGACACTCTCGCCGCAGCCGCAGGCCGAGGTCTCGTTCGGATTCAGGAAAACGAAACCGGCCGAGAGCTTGTCGGCGCGAAAATCCATCTGCGTTCCGAGCAGGAACAGCAGCGCCTTGGGATCGACAAGCAGCTTCACGCCCTTGTCTTCGACGACCTCGTCATTGGCGGCGACGCTATCGGCGAATTCCATCGTATAGGACATGCCGGCGCAGCCGCCATTCCTGACCCCGACCCGGAGGCCGACGATCGGCCGGTCGGCGGCCGCGATGACTTCCTGAACCCGCTGCGCGGCGGCGTCGGTCAGGCCCATCGCCTTGAAACGTGAATTTCTCATCGGCGCCTCATGCTCGACCGGGTTCAAGGCCCGGCGCGCTGGACCAATATATAGCATCGCGGCCGTCATTTTCACAGTCTGGGCCGCAGGACGGCCTTAACACGCCGTCGCTGGAGCTTGGCGCGCGATTGTGCCAAACCGCCCGCCGGCTGTTTCATGGACGCTTCGATGACCGCTTCCCCGCCTTCCGCCCCGGATGTCGCCCAGGCGCTCGCCCGCATCGCCGAAGCGCTGGAGCGGCTTGCCCCGCCGGCCCGCCCGAAACCTGATTTCGGCCGCGCCGACGCCTTCGTCTGGCGCGCCGACCGCGCGGCGCTAGATCCGATCGCCCAGGTCAATCGGGTCGACATTTCGCTGCTGCGCGGCGTCGATCGGGTTCGCGATCTCCTGATCGACAATACGTTGCGTTTCGCGCGCGGGCTGCCGGCCAATAATGCACTGCTGTGGGGCGCGCGCGGCATGGGCAAGTCGTCGCTGGTCAAGGCCGCGCATGCGGAGATCAATCGCCAGCCCGGCCTCGCCGCCCCGCTCAAGCTGGTCGAAATCCATCGCGAGGACATCGAGAGCCTGCCGACGCTAATGGCGCTGATGCGCGACGCGCCCGAGCGCTTCATCGTCTT
This sequence comes from Bradyrhizobium sp., assembly GCA_004799435.1. Lineage (GTDB taxonomy): Bacteria > Pseudomonadota > Alphaproteobacteria > Rhizobiales > Beijerinckiaceae > Roseiarcus. Next base: position 3,770 of record SSMV01000153.1, on the reverse strand, counting down.
TTGCGACGATCTCTCCTTCGACGGCGGCGACACGTCCTACAAGTCGCTCAAGGCGGCGCTCGAAGGCGGCGTCGAAGGTCGCCCCGCCAATGTCGTCTTCTACGCAACGTCCAATCGCCGCCATCTGATCCCGCGCGAGATGGTGGAAAACGAGCGCTCGAGCGCGATCAATCCCGGCGAAGCGGTGGAGGAGAAAGTCTCGCTGTCGGACCGCTTCGGCCTCTGGCTCGGCTTCCACCATTGCAGCCAGGACGATTATCTCGCCATGGTGCGCGGCTACGCCAAATATTTCGCGCTCGACGTTCCCGACGAAACGCTGGAGCGCGAGGCGCTGGAATGGGCGACGACGCGCGGCGCGCGCTCGGGCCGCACCGCCTGGCAATATACCCAGGATCTCGCCGGCCGGCTTGGCCGCCAGCTTGATAGGGCCAATTGAAATAAAAAAGGCGGCAGGCCTGTCTTGGGACCCGCCGCCTTGGATGTCGTCCACGTGACCGTTCGTGTCTCGCGGCCGGCCCGCGGAATATATCGTCCAGACTGGAGGACCAGACGATCTCTCTTACACTCGCTTGAGGCCGTTCAGAGGCCGGCGAGATAGCTGGTGGGATCGACCGGGGTCGAACCCTTGCGCAGCTCGAAATGAAGCTGCGGCGAATTGACATTGCCGGTCTGGCCCGACTTGGCGATGATCTGGCCGCGTTTGACCGTGTCGCCGCGCTTGACGTCGAGCTCGCCATTGTTGGCGTAGGCGCTGACGAAGCCGTTGGGGTGGCGGATCAGGACGAGATTGCCATAGCCCTTCAATTCGTCGCCGGCGTAAGCGACGACGCCGCTCTCGGCCGCCCGCACCGACGTGCCTTCTGGCACAGCGATGTTGATGCCGTCGTTGCCGCCGGCCTTGAAGCCTTCGATGATGCGCCCGCGCGCCGGCCAGCGGAACTCCGGCGCGACGCCGGCCGCGTCGGCTTGCGCGCCAGTCAGCGGCGCGGCCGCGTCGCCCGGACGCACGGCGCTGGTCGGCATCGTGTCGGGGGCGCTCTTCTTCGCCGTCGTCGTGCCGGCGTCGGAATCTTTGGCGTCGGCGACCAGAGTCTTGGCCGGCAGAGTCTTGGCAGACTTGTCAGCGGATTTGTCGGCCGACTTCTCCGTCGATTTGGCGGCGGGCTTATCCGCGCTCTTGTCGGCGGTCTTGTCGTTCGACTTGTCGCTCGATTTGTCTGTCGCCTTCGCTTGTTTCTTCGGCGCGGCGTCGTCGTCCTTGTCTTCCTTGGCGAGCTTGGCCTTGGCGCGCTTGGCGTCGGCCGCGTCATCATCCCTGGCCTCCTTCGCCTTGGCGTGTTTGACCGGCGCCGCGTCGTCGGAGGACGCGACAGACTTGGACTTGCCGCCGACGGGCGAATTGTCGGCGCTGTAAACGGGAACGATGATGTGCATGCCGCCGTGAATCTGCGACGCGTTGCTCAGGCCATTGGTCTTCAGCAGCGCGGCCGAAGGCACGCCATAGCGCTGCGAAAGCGTGTCGGCGCTGTCGCCCTGCGCGACGACGATCGGCGAACCGCCAACGATGCTCCAGCCAGCGGCGGAGCCGCCGACCGGCTGCGCCGAGGCGACATGCGGGACAATCGGCTGGGCGGGCTGATAGGTGGCGGGCGGGACGTCCGCGGTCGCTACGGCGTCGGGAGGCGCCAATGGCGCGGAGGCGACGCTCGATGTCGGCGCAGCGTCAGGCGCGTTGCTGGCGAAAGGATTGGTGAAGGGACTTGAGGCTGGCGCGTAGGACTGGGAGAACCGATCGGAGTCCGTCGAGCACCCCGCGAGCCAAGCGCCGACCAGCCCGGTCAACGCAATGCGGACAACGCCGCGACGCAAATCAAACGCTGCGAACTCTCTCATCGGCCCAACCCATCGCTACGCAACTCAACTTCGCGGCAGTTTCGTCCGAACGTCTTAAGACTTGGTTTAAGATGAATTTTCGGCTGCCGCCGGCGTTGACGGGTCGGGTCCGCTATAGGTCCGTAGGAAATTGCTCAGGGATCGCCCGTCACGCCGGAAAGAAGCGGCCGGAACATGCGCGTCGCGCCGCGTTCGGTCGCCGCCCACCAGCCGTCGGGCTTTTTCGTCCAACGCGTAATGCGTTGATCGGCCGCCGCCTCGACGGCGAGCGCCGCCACCAACGCGCCCCCTGGATTGAGCGACGCCCAAAGCGAGGCCGGCGGCGCCTCGATGAGCGCGTGAACCAGAATGGCGTCGAAGCGGCCACCCTCGAAGACGAGCGCGTCGGCCCATTCGACCCGCACATTGTCGAGGCCGAAGGCCGACAATCGCGCCGCGGCCTCAAGCGCCAGCGGCCGGCGCCGTTCGAGCGAGACGACCTCGCCGCATAATTGCGCCAGCAAAGCGGCGGCGTAGCCGCTGCCCGTGCCGACTTCCAGCACGCGGCCGCGCGGCGGCGGATCGAGCGCCTCGATCATCGCCGCGACCGTCGAGGGCGCCGGCGAGGTCTGACCGCCGCCGATCGGCAGCGCGATGTCGCGCCCGGCAATGTCGGCGAAGCGTTGCGGCATGAACAAAGAGCGCGGCGCGCGCTCCAGCGCTCTGAGCACCCTGAGATCGCGAATGCCGCGCGCTCTCAGGCGCAGCATGAACTGCACCCGCTCTTCCGCTTCCGGATTGGCGCCTGGGTCGCTGTCGTCGGGCGGCGTGGGCATGGCTCAGGCGCTCGCGAAGGCCGCGGCGTAGCGCGCCTGCGTCGCCTCGTCGGTCAGATCGAGGCGAAGCGGCGTGATCGAGACTTTCTTCGCCGCCAGCGCCTCGATGTCGGTGCCGGCGCCCGGCTCAAAACGGCCGCGGTTGAACATCAGCCAATAATAGGGGATGGCGCGACCGTCGTGACGCTCCTCGACGCGCATCAATTCGCTGTCGCGCCGTCCCTGGCGGGTGATTGCAAATCCGGCCACATCGGCCGCGTGGCAGGAGGGAAAATTGACATTGACCAACACGCCCTCCGGAATGCCGGCGGCAAGGATGCGCTCGATGACCTGGGGGCCGAAGGTCGTCGCGCAGTCCCAGTTGATCCGCTCGCGACCGGCGCCGCCATAGGCCTGCGACAGCGCAATCGACTTAACGCCAAGCAAGGCGCCTTCCATCGCCGCAGCGATCGTGCCGGAATAGACGACGTCCTCGGCGACATTCTGTCCGCTATTGACGCCGGAAAGGATCAGGTCCGGGGCTGTGTCGCCGAGCAGCCGCCTGACGCCCATGATGACGCAATCGGTCGGTGTGCCGTGCACCGCGAAATGACGCGGACTGATTTCGCGCAATCGCAGCGGATTGTTGAGCGACAGCGAATGGGAGACGCCCGACTGGTCGATTTCCGGCGCCACGACGAAAACATCGTCGGAAAAGCGCCGCGCGATCGTCTCCAGCGCCTTCAGGCCGGGCGCATGAATGCCGTCGTCATTGGTCACCAGAATCCGCATTGACGCCTTTTCCTTGCCGCGAGCCTGTCGTTCTAGCGCGCCGGGACGATTCGCGCGACGCAAGCCTGCGCTTCGCGCGAAGGATGGAACCATGCGATAGTGGCGCTGGCGCGAGCGCGCCGCCAACAAGAGGCGAAAATGACGAGGCGAGCCGACTTCATCATTTTTGCCGCGGCGATCCTCGCGGCGGCGCTGACGCCCGAACTCCCGGCGGAAGCCTCGGGCTTCTGCACCGCGCTATGGGCGCCGGTTTGCGCCGTCAAGAGCGGCGTCGAACAGACCTATTCCAAT
>SSMV01000152.1 GCA_004799435.1 Bradyrhizobium sp. | reverse complement strand
AGCCGATGCCGCGCAGCGCATACATGGTCGCCAGCGTCATGATGAAGGGCGGCAGGCCCATACGCACGACGCCAAAGGCATGAAAGCCGCCGATCAGCACGCCGATCAGCAACGAGATCGACACCGCGCCGAAGATTGTCGAAGCAAAGCCGAGATCATGTTGCAGCAGCAGGGCCACCGCCATTGAAATCACGCCGGCGATCGCGCCAACCGAGAGGTCAATGCCGCCGGTGATGATGACGAAGGTCTCGCCGATCGCCAGAATGGCGATCATCGCGCCCTGCCGCAGCAGGTTCGCCATATTGTTCGCGGTCCAGAAAGTCTTGGTGTCGATCGCCAGCGCCAGCCACATCGCCAGCAGAAGCGCCAGCAGCGTCAGCCCCAGCAGCACGCTGAGTCGAGCCCCGCTCCGACGGGTTTTCAAGACGCTAGAATCGGTCATGCCCCCACCACCCCATTCACCAGTTCAGACGCCGATCGCTTCGCTCAGGATCGCCTCGTGCGATGCGTCTTTGTAATTGTGAGTCGCAACGATCGTTCCGCCGCGGAACACGTGCAACGTGTCGGCCAGTTCGTAGACCTCCGGCAGATAAGAGGAAATCATGATGATTCCCGCGCCCTGCTTGAGCAGCGAACCGAGCAGCCGATAGATTTCAGCCTTGGTGCCGACGTCGACGCCGACCGTGGGTTCGTCGAAGATGTAGAGCTTGGCGCCGTGATTGAGCCACTTGCCGATCACCACCTTCTGCTGATTGCCGCCCGACAGGCTGGTGGCCGGGGCGGCGCGGCTGGCGGTCTTGATCTGGACGTCGCGGATCTGTTTGTCGGCGGCCGCGTGTTCGCGGGTGTTGCTGATCAACGCCCCGACGCTCAGGCGTTCGAAGATCGGCAGATTGATGTTCAGTCCGACGCCGAGCGTCAGGCACAGGCCCTGGTCCCGGCGGCTTTCGGGCAAAAGCGCAATGCCGAGGTCCATCGCCTGCCGCTCGCTGCGGATCGCGACGTCCTTTCCCTGAAAGGTAATTTTGCCGCTCGAAGCGGGACGACGGCCAAAAACGCTCTGGACGAATTCGCTGCGCCCGGCGCCGATCAGACCATAGAGGCCGACAATCTCGCCTTCGCGAACCTTGATCGAAACGTCGTGAAAGCCGGCGCCCGAAAGCTTGTCGGTTTCGAACAGCGTCGGGCCGACCGTGAGCGTCTCTTTGTGATAAATCTGCTCGATCGAGCGATTGATCATCAACTGGATCAATTCGGATTCTTTGGTCTCGGAAACCTTGCGGGTGCCGACGAGCGCGCCGTCGCGCAGCACCGAGACGCGGTCGCAGAGTTCGAAGACCTCTTCGAGACGATGGCTGATATAGACGATCGTCACGCCCTTGGCCTTGAGCCGGCGGATCAGGGCGAAGAGGGCCGCCGTCTCCTGGCGGGTGAGATAGGCGGTCGGCTCGTCGAAGATTAGAAACGTGGCGCCACGCCGTTCGGCGCGCGCCGTCGCCACGAGCTGCTGCTGGCCGATCGTCAGCGACGACAGCAGCGCCCCGGCCGGAAGCGCGAAGCCGAGGCTGTCGAGCAGCGCCTGCGCGTCGCGCATCATCCGCCTATGATCGAGGAATTTGCCGCCGCGCATTTCCTCGTCGCCGAGGAAAATATTGGCCGCCACCGTCAGGTGCGGGCACAGCACGACTTCCTGGTGGACGGCGTTGATGCCGAGGTTGATCGCCTCATGCGGGCTCGCCAGCGCGACGGAAGCGCCGTGCCACAGGATTTCGCCCGAGCTGCGGGGAAAGACGCCCGTCAGCACCTTGATGAGGGTCGATTTGCCGGCGCCGTTTTCGCCGACGATCGCATGGACCTCGCCGGCTTCGAATTCGAGGTTGACCGTTTTCAGCGCGTGCGTGGGGCCAAAGCTCTTGTCGAGTTTCTGAAGAACCAGGATCGGCCCGCCGACAGTCGGCGACTCGCTTACGCTGTCCATCAACATGGTCATTGAACGTTTCGTCCCGCGCAGTTCTTATCGCCGCTTGATCATCAGTCAGCTCGCGACTTGACGCAAGCGCCGCGATGCGCGGCTTCCCAAGGAGATGGCGGACGGACCGGACGAGGTGGCGACCCGGTCCGTCGCCAGTCGCCGGCGACCCGAACCAGCCCTAACGGGCGGTCGGGGTGCCGGCAGGCGTCTTTCCTTACTTCGGCGGATAGAGGAGCTTGTGCTCCTTGTCGTTGTCCATGTTGGCCTTGGTGATCAGGTTGGCGCCGGTGTCGACATTGGCCGGAACCTTCTCACCCTTCGAGAGAGCCAGACCGGTCTTCACGCCGTCGTAGCCCATGCGATAGGGGTCCTGCAGCAGGAGCGCCGCAACCGAGCCGTCCTTGAGGAAGCCGATCGTCTTGTCGTCGGCGTCGAAGCAGACGAGCTTGATCGTGTCGCCCTTCTTGTTTTCGGCGACCGCCTGACCGGCGCCTTCGCATTGGATCAGGTTGTCGGCGAACACGCCGCGCAGGTTCGGGTTGGCGGTGATCAGGTCGGTCATGATGTTGAGGCCGGTGGTCGCCTGACCATCCGAAACCTTGTCGGCGACGAGCTTGAGGCCAGGATATTTGGCGGCCAGCTCTTCCTTGAAGCCCTTGTTGCGGGCTTCGAGCGAGCCGACGCCGGGAAGATGCGTGATCAGCGCAACGTCGCCCTCGGCCTTGCCGTATTTCGCAGAGATCGCGGCGGCGAGGCCGTCAGCGGCGATCTTGCCGCCCACTTCGTTGTCGGTGGTCAAGAACGAGGTGAAGGCCTTCGAGTCGGCCGACGAGTCGATGCCGATGATCGGCACTTTCTTGGCGGCTTCGTCGATCGGCTTGCCGAGCGCCTTGAACTCGGTCGGGGCGATGACGATCGCGGCGGGCTTCTCGGAAACCGCGTTCTCGAGGATCGAGATTTCGCCGTTGATGTCCGACTCGGACTGGGCGCCGAGTTCGGGAACGTTCACGCCCAGATCCTTGCCGGCCTGACGGGCGCCGGCGAAAACGATCTGCCAGTATGGCGAAGTGGTGTCTTTGACGATGACCGGAACGGTGATCTTGTCAGCCGCGAAGCTGGGGCCGCAGAGCGAAGCGACCGAAACCAGGGCGCTCGCGATAAGCAACTTCTTCAACATTGCATTCCTCCCGATGACGACACGATACGCACGCAATCTGTGCGCGCGGCGGCGGTGGCTGTTGGAGCCGTCAGGACGCTAACATGCCAGCTAGTGGGAGGCAACAGGCTCGAAATCTTGCCGCAGCGGCTCCGTCTGTAAGCTCCGAGGCCGAGGTCCAGGGTTGATTTTTCCCGGGCGCTCTGGTTGGTTGCGCCTCATGCGAAAGCGGCCCCAAATTCTGCCGTCGACCTTGCGACTTACTCGCCCGGCGCTTTGACTGCGCCGGGAGACAAGCGGGTTTCGCGTTCTCACAATTTTCTCGTTGCGCGGGCTGGCCCTAAGGGGCTTGAGCGACCGCGCCGCCTTCGCAAGGCTTCGCCATGACAAACATGCCCACACATAAATACCGCGCCTATGCGCCGATCGCCCTGAAGGACCGGCAATGGCCTTCGCGCATCATCGACAAGGCCCCCATCTGGTGTTCCGTCGATCTGCGCGACGGCAATCAGGCCCTGGTCGAGCCGATGGGCGTCGATCGCAAGATGCGGATGTTCGATCTCCTCGTCCGCATGGGTTTCAAAGAGATCGAAGTCGCCTTTCCCGCCGCCTCGCAGACCGATTTCGATTTCGTTAGGTCGATCATTGAGAACGGCCGCGTGCCCGACGGCGTCGCGATCCAGGTTCTGACCCAGTGTCGCGCCGAACTGATCGAACGCACTTTCGCCGCAGTGAAGGGCGCGAAGAAAGTCATCCTGCATTTCTATAACTCGACCTCGGCGCTGCAGCGCGAGGTCGTCTTTCGCTCCGACCGCGCCGGCGTGCGCGACATCGCGGTCAACGCCGCCAAGCAGATCAAGGCGCTCGCCGAAGCCGCGCCGGACACCGAGTTCGTCTTCGAATATTCGCCCGAGAGCTTCACCGGCACCGAGCTCGATTTCGCCCTCGAAATCTGCGAGGCGGTCAAGGCGGTGCTGCACCCGACGCCGCAAAGACGCCTGATCCTCAATCTGCCGGCGACCGTCGAAATGGCGACGCCCAACACCTACGCCGACCAGTTCGAATGGTTCGGCCGCCATATCTCGGATCGCGACAGCGTCATTCTTTCGGTTCATCCCCACAATGACCGCGGCACCGCCGTCGCCGCGGCGGAACTGGCGCTGATGGCCGGCGCCGACCGCGTCGAGGGCACGCTGTTTGGCAATGGCGAGCGCACCGGCAATGTCGACATCGTGACGATGGCGCTCAACTTGTTCACGCAGGGCGTCGATCCGCAACTCGACCTCTCCGACGTCAATGCGATTCGCGAGGTGGCCGAGTTCTGCACACAAATGCCGGTGCATCAGCGCCATCCTTATGTCGGCGAACTGGTCTACACCGCCTTTTCCGGTTCGCATCAGGACGCGATCAAGAAGGGTTTCGACGCTCAGGAGAAGCGCAACGAGCCGCTGTTTCAGGTGCCCTATCTGCCGATCGACCCCAAGGATGTGGGCCGCGACTATGAGGCGGTGATCCGCATCAACAGCCAGTCGGGCAAGGGCGGCATCGCCTATGTGCTGCGCGCCGACCATGGACTCGACCTGCCGCGTGCGCTGCAGATCGAGTTCTCCAAGATCGCCCAGGAGGTGATGGATCGCGACGGCAAGGAATTGACCTCGCCCGAGCTGTGGGCGCTTTTCCAGCGCACTTATCTGCTGGTCGACGCGCCGTTGACCCTGATCAAGCATCAGATGGTCCCGACCTCGCCGGATAATCGCGAATTGTCGGCGACGCTCAGGCGCGCCGACGGCGCGACGGTGACAATCAGCGGCGACGGCAACGGGCCGATCGATGCTTTTGTCGATGCGCTAAAGCGCGCCTACTCGGTCGATTTCAATTTCCTCGATTATCACGAGCACGCAGTCGGGCGCGGCGCCAATGCGCAAGCGGCCTGCTACGTCGAGATCGAGGACGGGCAGGGGCGCATATTGCACGGCGTCGGCCTCGACCCGAGCATCGTCATGGCGTCTTTGAAAGCGACGCTCAGCGCGGTCGAGCGCCTGCTGGCGCGGCTGGGCAAGCTCTGAGCCGCGTCGCCTCGCCGCGCCGCGACGAATTCTGGCGGTCCTGCGTCAATGCGTCCCGACCGTCACCCCCACGCTCGCCGAGCCGTGGACGATCAGACAGACATCCGAACCGGGCGGCATGATCCCGGTTCGGTCGCCGATGTGACAGGTTCTGGCGTTGCTCGCCGCCGCGCTCGGCGGGGCGCGCGAGGGCAGTTCGGCGCCCGTCGCCGCGTCGGCGACGAGGCCAGCGCAAACGAGGGCCGGCGCCAAAATAAATCTGAACTTCACGCGGGCCTCGCGGATTATAGGTAGGCTAAATTACGATCCCCGGAGCCGTTGGGCAATTGTCGCGAGGAATGCACGAATTCAACCGATGATTGAACGAGATTGACGCTTGCGGGCGCGGCTGCGATTTTCGCGCCGCGAGAGCGACTTCAACCCGCCGATTGACGCAAATCCTTAGTCGCAAGTCCGTGATCGCAACACCTGATCGAAGGAAAAGGCATGGCCCTGTCCGCCAGCAGCGAAACGACGGCGACGGTCCGGATGGCGGAGTCGCCGCAGCGCTGGCCGTTGGCCGCCGCGCTGATCGGGACGCTGCTGATCGCCGCGGCGATCTACGCCTCGCTGAGCGCGCGCGACTGGGTCTTCGCCGGCCTCGCCGGGGCAGCGGGTCTGGCCTCGTGGCGGTTCGCCATCGTCGGTTCGGTTGCGCCGGTCTCGCTGCTTTTCGACGCCGCCGCCTTCGCGCTTTACGCCTTTCAGCGCAACGACTCGCTCGGCTTCTGGCAATTGGCCGGTCCCTGGGCGGATGTGTTTCGCCTCGACGTCGCCGACGCGTCCATCGCCTATTGCGTCTATCTCTCCGGCGTGCTCGCCGCGCTCGCTAGCGATCGTCGCACGCTGCGGCCGGTCGAGTCGCTGGCGCTGATCGCGATCCCGTTCCTCTTCAAACTGGTCTTCGTGCTCGGCGCCGACTGGCACATGGCGGAGATCGGCGCTTACACGGGACTCAAGAGCGTCCCGGCGCAGACCCTGGTCGGCCGCGCCTTGATCCTCTTTGTTATCTGCGAGGGCGGCTTGCAGCTTCTGTCGCTGGTTGGCGTCAATCGCCTGTCGCGCCGCCTGCGGCTCCATCTTCTGCTGCTTGTGACATCAGTCTTCGCCGCGGCGACGCCGCTGATCGCCAACGCCGCCCAACTTGTCGCCTCGCCGGTCGGGGCAATTGTCTTCGGCTCGCTCATGGCCGCCGTGGCCGAGGCGGGACTCTGGGCGCTCGTCTATTGGGGTACCGGAATAACGCTCGACGCGCTGGCCGGCCGGCCGCCGACCTTCGCTGCGAGCTGGAACCATCTGCGCTCCGGCGCCGTGCGCGGCGCCATTTACGGCGGCGTCTTCATGGCGCTGGTGCTGGGCGTCTCGGCGCCGCTGCGCCATCCCGAAGCCGTCGCCTTCCTGCTCGAGCACGCGTTCTTCGTCGCGCCAATCGGCGGCGCGCTGGCTTTTCCGCTGGCGCAAACGCTGATCGGCAGCGCCGACGGCTCCGCGCCCTTCTTCGGCCGCCTCATCGCCGCCTATTCCAGCCCGCGCTCCTGGGCGCGCGGCATCGTCATCGGCTTCGGCTGCTGGGCGGCCTATGTCGGCGATCTGGTTCACGCTTCGCCAAGCATGCGCTTCGCGCTCGCCTTTCTTGTCGGCGCCTTGGCTTATGCAGGCGTCGACGCGGTCTTCGATTTCCGCCGTATCGTCGCGGGCGAACGGCGCTATATGCAGAGCGGGCGCGTCTATGGGCTCGCCGCCGTGCTCGGCGGCTTCGTCGCCGGCGCGCTCGCCTGGTATTTCGACGCGCCGCAAATCGCCGTCGTCTGGGCCAAGTTCTGGGCCTATGCCGACGCCGACTATCGCGCCGCCGGCCGCGCGCTCGGCGATTTCATCACTTATCCGATCTTCAACAAATACGGCATGATCAACCTCGGCGAAGTCGCCGGCGGCGTGCGGCTGCTGTACGCCGAAAGCGTCTCGGGCGTGATCAACTGGTCCTTCGCTGCGCCGCTCTTCGCCGTCAACGCCGTTGCGCTTGCCTCGCTGCTCGATCGCAGCCTCAATCCGATTCGCAATCTGATGACCGGCGCCGGCGTGCAGGGGCTTTTCGAACTGACGGTCAGGGTGTTGCGCTGGGGCCTGTGGATGGCGCCCATCATCAACACTTTCCTGCGCCAGTCGCCCGAGCCCGACTGGTTCAATCAGGATGGCGCGGTGCGGTCGCTGGTGGCGATCGGCGCCGATGTCGGTCTGCCGCACGATCGCTTCGTCGATTTCAGCCTCGCGACCTTCACCGGGCTGCTCGCCTATGACTGGCTGCGCATCTTCATCTGGTTCGACCATATGGGCCTGCGCGTCGCGACGCTGGTCAACCTGTCCTTCTTCGGCGGCGATCGCGCCGACGAAGCGGCCGCGCGTTACCTCGGCCATGGCGCGCGCACCCGCGCCATTCCCGAAGGCATTCGCCGCTTCGGCACCTGGGCGCCGCTACTGCTGCCCTTCTACATTCCGCGCGGCGCGAGCTGGGACAAGGCCTGGACCGGCGCCGAGGCGCTGGCGAAAGGCGGCGCCATGCCTGACGCGGTCAAGACCCTGGCGGTCGCCTATGGCGTCGCCGGCGTCGCCGCCGGCGTCGGCGCGCTCATCCTCGCCGCCAAGCTGCGCGAACGCAGCAACGAGCTCGCGCCGAGCCTCGCTCTGCCGGGCGCGCCGGCGACGCTGGGCGCTCACCCAAGCCGCTTCTCGGGCAACAATGGCGCGGTCGGCTATGAGCTGATGCGCGACGGGCGCGGCGCAGCCTATGTCGCTGGCGAGGAGCGCGGCGGCTTTGCCGTCGATCTGATCCGCCGGCCGCTCGATCCTTTGCAGCCGCGCGGACATTTCTTCTATGTCTGCGAGGAGGGCGCCACGCCCTGGTCGATCGGCTGGGAGCCGGCGCGCCGGGCCGGCGACTATACGGTCGAAGAAACCAGTTTCGGCCATGTCCGCATCATCAATGCGATCGACGGGCTGCGCGCGACGATGGAGGTCGGCCCCGATTCGGAAGGCGCGGTGTTGAGCTGGCGCATCCGCATCGAGAACCGAGGCGGCGCCCCGCGCAAATTGCGCCTCGTCAGCTTTTGCGAAATCGCCGGTCATGAGACGGGCGCCTATGCGCGCGATCTCGACTTCGCCGGCATGCATGTCGAGACGGCTTTCGTGCGGCCGCTCAACGCCATTCTGGCGCGCAACCGGTTGCTGCGCTCCGCGCGCGCCGACCGGGGCGAGACGACATTCGTCGCGGTCAATCCTGGGCCGGGCGCTCGCCTGATTGGTTACGAGGATTCGCGCACCCGCTTCATCGGCGAAGGGTCGCTCGCCCGGCCGACTGGTTGCGAGCCGTGGCGTGCGCGCAAGACCGATGACGAAGGGAAACTATGGACCTTCGATCCCGCCGCGAGTTTCACGCTTGAGCTCGAACTCGACGCCCATGGTGAAGCGGTGGCCGAATTCGTCATCGGTCGCGCCGACAACGCCGTCTGGGCGGCGCAACTGGTCGCGCAGCGGCTCGGGCTGGCGCCGATCGGCGAGAAAGATCTCGATGTTCGGCTCTACGAGACGCGCGCTGTCGAGCCGTCGCCAGCATTGCCCGATCGCTGGCCCTTCGCCTTCTCTCAGGACGGCAAGACGCTCAGTCTCACCCATCGCACGCCGCGACCCTGGTCGCTGGTGATGGCCAATGAAGCCGGCGCCTCGGTCGTCGTCGGCAATGACGGCGAGGTCTATTCGGCGAGCGGCAATTCGCGCCATAATGCGCTGACGCCATTTCGCTTCGAGAGCACGACGACGACGCTGCCCGGCCAGATCGTCTATGTGCGCGATCTCGATTCCGGCGAGACCGACGCGCCGAGCTTCGCGCCGTTCCAGCGCGAGGACGGAGATTATTCGGCGAGTTACGAGCCCGGCGTCGCACATTTTCACAAGCGGCGCGGCGATCTCGAAATGGGTTATGACGTCTTCGTGCCGCCGGGTTTCCCCGGCGACATGCGGTTGTTGACGCTCAAAAACCATGGCGCGCGACGCCTGCGGCTGCGCGTCGCGCCATTCTTCGACATGGCGCTCGACGAAGGTCCGAACGAGAGCCTCGGCAAGCTGAAGGCGGAGACGGTTGGCGCGGTGCTATTGTTCGAGAATCCCAAGAATGATTTCGAACGCGGCGTCGCCTTCGCCGCCACTAGTCTGCCCAATCCGCGCACGGAAACCTCGCGGGCGCGCTTCTTTGACGGCGCCGGGCGCGACATTCATTCGCCGGCTCTGGTAGAAACGAACGGCGGCGTCGAGGCGTCGCGGCGCGATGACGGCCGCCGCGTCGCCGCTTTCGCCGCCGACATCGAACTCGCGCCCGGCGCGGAAGCGAAGTTCGCGATCGTTCTCGGACAGGCGCCGGATCGCGGCAAGGCGTTGGAAGCCGCCGGCGCGGCGGAAGTCGCGCGGGTCGAAAGCGAACTCGCCGCAACGCGCGCCCATTGGGCGGCGCGGCTCGGCAAGATCGAGGTCAAGACCAATCGTCCCGACTTCGATCGCCTCGTCAACACTTGGCTGCCCTATCAGCTCTACGCTTCGCGCCTGTTCGGCCGCATCGGCCCCAATCAGCGCGGCGGCGCGATGGGCTATCGCGATCAATTGCAGGACGTGCTGCCGCTGATCGTCATCGAGCCGGCGCTGGCGCGCGCGCAGATCGTGCTGCACGCCAGCCAGCAATTCGTCGAGGGCGACGTGCTCAAATGGTGGCATCGCGCGCCCGGCGGCGGCACCGGCGTCTCGCAGCGCACCCGCGCCAGCGATCCCCATCTCTGGCTCCCCTATGTGCTGGCGCGTTATGTCAGCCAGTCGGGCGACGCGAGCGTGCTCGACGTCAAGACGAACTATCTCGAAGCCCGCGCGGTGCCCGATGGCGACGACACGGCGCTGGTGATGCCGCGTCCGTCGCGCGAAATCGGCGACGTTTACGAACATGCGCGCCGTGCGATCGAATACACGCTCGCGCGCCTTGGGACCAACGGCCTGCCGTTGCTTGAGGCGGGCGACTGGAACGACGGCATCGACGCCTTGGGGCGCAAGGGCATCGGCACCAGCGTCTGGATGGGTTTCTTCTTCTTCAATGTCCTCGACGGCTTTATCCCGATCGCCGCGCTGCGGCGCGACGAGGCGTTCAAGGCGACTTGCGAAAAAGCGCGCGAAGCGTTGCGCGCTTCGTTCGAAGGCGCCTGGCGGGGCGATCATTATGCGCTCGATTTCGCCGACGACGGCCGCGCGCTCGACATGGCCAACGCCATGACGAGTGGCTGGGCGGCCTATTCGGGCGCGCTCGATTTCGAGCGGGCGCTGGCGGCGCTTGAAGGCGGCCTGAAAGCGATCGAGCGGCCCGACCGCGTCCTGCTCACCGCGACGCCCTTCTTCGAGCACAGCCAACCCTATCCGGGCCGCATCGCCGACTATCCGCCGGGCGTGCGCGAGAATGGCGGCCAATATAGCCATGGCGCGACCTGGATCATCGACGGCTTCCTGCGCCTGGCGAACGAAGCGCGCGCCAAAGGCGACGCCGCGCGCGCGGACGGGTTGACCGCGCGCGCTTTCGAGATGTTCGAGAAGATCTCGCCGCTCAAGAAGACCGATCCGGAGCGCATCGCGACCTATGGGCTGATCCCGATCCAGCAGCCCGCCGACATCTATGATGGCTATGGCCATGGCGGACGCGGCGGCTGGTCCTGGTACACCGGCTCGGCGGCCCGCATGCTGTCGGCCGCCTATACGCTGTTCGGCGTGTCGATGACCGACGGCAAGCTGAGCGTCGCCGACGATCTCTTCACGCCCAAGGGCGAGTTGCAGGTCGAGTCACTCAGGGTCGGCGAGCGCGTCTGGCGGCGCGGCGAGGGCGGGGCGTAGACCGCCCCGATTGACGGTTTTGAATCTATTAGTGATGTATGATACATCACTATCGATGCTTACGCCGCCTCAACTTCGCGCCGCCCGCGCGCTCCTCGGGATCGATCAGCGCAGGCTCGCTGAGTGGGCCGGCGTCTCCCTGCCGACCATCCAGCGCATGGAGGCCAGCGACGGCTACGTGCGCGGCGTCGTCGAAAGCCTCACCCGCGTTGTCGCCGCTCTGGAGCGGGAGGGGATCGAATTGATCCGTGAGAATGAAATCAGCGCCGGCGGCGGTCGCGGCGTTCGTTTGCGCGATCCGACGCCGCCAGCGCTGCGCGACGGCTCGCCGCGCGAAGTAGCGGAAGCGCCGGTGGACTGACGATGCCAGACGGAACGGCGACCGCGCATCTCTTTCGGCCCAAGCTCGCCACTACGCTGAGCGAAGGCTACGACAGAGTAGCGTTCCAGAAGGATGTGCTGGCCGCGCTGACCGTCGCCGTCGTGGCGCTGCCGCTGTCGATGGCGATCGCGGTGGCTTCCGGCGTCGCGCCGGAGAGGGGCCTTTACGCCTCAGTCGTCGGCGGATTCCTCGTCTCGGCGCTGGGCGGAAGCCGCTATCAGATCGGCGGCCCGGCGGGCGCCTTCATTGTTCTCGTCGCCGCCACCACCGAGCGTTTCGGCCTGAACGGTCTGCTGCTTGTCGTCCTTATGTCGGGAACGCTGCTGACCCTTGTCGGGCTCTCTCGTCTCGGATCGCAGATTCGCCACATCCCGCATGCGGTGACGGTCGGCTTCACCTGTGCGATCGCGGTGACCATCTTCTCCAGCCAGATTCGCGATTTTGCGGGAATCCATTTGCCGGGCGGCGAACCGGGGCCGCTGATCCCGAAGCTCGCCGCTCTGGCCGGCGCGGCCTCGACCGTCACGCCCGCCGCGCTCGTCGTCGGCGTCTCATCGGCGGCGACGATCTTTTGTCTTCGTTGGCGCTGGCCGGCCCTGCCGGGCATGCTGATCGCGGTGACTCTGGCCTCGGTCGCGACGGCGCTTCTTGGCGTTCCGATCGAGACCATCGGCGCGCGATTTGGCGACATTCCGCGCAGCCTTCCTGCGCTCCGTCTCCCCGACGCATCCCCGGCGCTGCTGCTGCAGCTTTTGCCGACGGCGTTATCCTTCACCCTGCTCGGCGGGATCGAGAGCCTGTTGTCGGCCAAGGTCGCCGACGGCATGACCGGCCGCAAGCATCGCTCGAACATGGAGCTGGTGGCGCAGGGCCTCGCCAATATCGCCTCGGCTCTGTTCGGCGGAATCAGC
>SSMV01000151.1 GCA_004799435.1 Bradyrhizobium sp. | reverse complement strand
ACCAGCCCCAAATTCAAAAAAGCTCTCCAAGATTACTTGAGTTTCGCTCAGGCAGGGAAATTCCTCGGATGCTGATCGCTGATGACGATCCGTCCGTCGTGAAACTGCTTGTAGACCAGTGCACCGGTATGGGCTTCGATGTCGAGACTGCGTCGAACGGCCTTCATGTGCTTCTCAAGGCGAGACAGAACACGCCATACACACTGATCCTCGACGTCAATATGCCAGAAATAGACGGTCTGTCGGTTTGCGCCCATCTGCTGAAGCCGGACAGAACGCCGGTAAACGTGATCGTGATTACCGGCAGCAAGGACCCGGATATTCCCGAGAGATGCAAAGCCTTCGGCGCATACTACGTACGCAAGGGGCCGAGTTTTTGGTTTGATCTCGAAGCCGCTCTGATGAAGATTCATCCTCGGATGGCCGATCAAATTCGGCGATCCAATGAGCATGCGCCCGCTGTGCGACCGCGTCCGTGTGTGCTGCTCATAGACGACGATAACGATATCAACTTGTTTCTCAGCAGCCGGCTCGCGAAATTGGGCCTAGAGCTGAAATACGCCAACGACGCGCAGTTGGGCTTCCGAATGGCCTGCAGCGAGGAACCTGCGGTGGTCGTAACGGACTACTTCATGCCAAACGGCGGCGCTGAATATTTGCTCGCGAGATTGCGCTCGACATCGACAACCGAGACCATCCCGGTTGTTGTTTTTTCAGGGCGAGCGCTCGACGAAGTGACGGTGCAAATCCTGAAGCGGGACATCGGCGGCCATCCAGGAGCCGCGCAGGTCCTGAAAAAATCCCATGATGCCGACGCGTTGTTTCAGACGCTGAAAACCTACTGTGGCTTCGAGCGCAACCATCGTCGGATGGCGATCCCTTTAGGTCAGCAGTCGTAATGCAGCGCAGCCGGCCTGTGATTGTCGGTGAAACGAAGCGGCCGCTCGTTCTGAGTTCAAATCTTCCGGATCGTCCACGACCGATAGAGCGCGCGCTCGCTGAAGCGGAAGTTGGTTGCCCACCGCGCACGGCAACGGCCTGAGCGAGAGAAGGGAAAAATCGGCGGTTGAGAGCCGCCGTTAAGTTGGGGAGGACGTACGCCACGGACCCAGTGACCGTTTCCCGCTGGAAAACCACGGTACGCCGAGGAGTTTGCGCGGGCATTGCGACGTCGTCTACATCGCCGCGTGCTTAGCGAGCGACAATAGCGACTGTATATGACCGCCAAGGGTGGGATAATTGTTGTAGGTAACAGTTGCGGCGCCACTGGAAAGCGGTCTATCCCATTGGGTATTTTTACGCTCATTGAGAGTAAGCCTGTTGATTGAGCTATTGTGTAGGGTACGCGGGCGTTTTTGCTCTCTTATGACGCAGAGACGCCGTCTTGTGGGCTGAATATAAGGCCGAGATCCGCGATAGCTGGAGAATTCTGTTGAAGCCTGACCTTCCGTCCGAATTGATGCTGAGCACGGTGCTCAACGCTCTGCCCGGCGGATTGTTCTGGCAGGATCGGGACTCTCGCATTCTGGGTTGCAATTTGCAGTTCGCTGACGACGCGGGCGCGGATCCGATCGATTTGATCGGGAAAACGATCTTCGATTTGCGTCCGTCTGCGATGGCCGATGCGTACCGCGCCGACGATCTTGAAGTGATCAATACCGGACGGCCAAAGCTGGCGATCGAGGAGCCGCTCTTGCTGTCGAATGGCAGCATCACCTGGATCGAAACCGACACGGTGCCCTTGCGCGATGCCGCGGGCGAGATTGTTGGAGTGCTTGGGACCTATCGCGATATCTCGGAACGTCGCAGAATTGACGACGAACGCTTTCGCCTGGCGATCGAATTGGCAGCAGTTAGGCGGGCTGCGATGACATCAATGCATGATGCGCTGACGGGACTTCCGAATCGCCACTCCCTCAAGGAAAAATTGCGAAATTTATTGGCTACGAGCATTAAACCGGAAGAACGTTGTGCCGTCGTGGCGATCGATTTGGATAGACTCAAGACGGTCAATGACTTGTACGGTGAGGCTGTCGGCGACGAGCTGCTTCGAAACGTGGCGGGCATACTGTCCGACTTGGCCGGCGCTAGGGAGTTCGTGGCGAGAGTTGGCGGCGATGAGTTCGTTCTAGCGCTGACCTTTGAGTCCGAGGCGGTCGTGTATCGTCGGCTGGGCGACTTGATTTCAATATTTGAGAGGCCTCTGATGTTGGCCGAACATCAGGTGGCAATCAGCGTCTCGCTCGGCGTCGCCACTACTCCGGCAGACGGGGCCGATCCCGATCTTCTCGTGCTTCGCGCCGATATGGCGTTGAATAGTGCGAAGGCGCAAGGCTGCGGTCGCGCTGTACGCTTTGAGCCAGAAATGGAGCGCGACGCGCGGGATCGCGCGCTATTGGAACGCGATCTCAAGATCGCAATTAGGGCCGACGAGATCGTTCCTCATTTTCAACCAATAATAGATTTGAGGACGGGCTCGGTAGTTTGCTATGAAATTCTTGCGCGTTGGTCGCATGACGAGCGCGGCCAAATCCCGCCGCAGCGGTTCATCAAAATCGCGACCGATACAGGACTTATCGGCGCGCTTACAATCAACCTGTTGCGTCGTGCGTGCAGGGAAATCGCGATGCATTGCTCTGGCGCGCCGCGGATAGCGATTAACATCGCGCCCGTTCAATTGCGGGACGTTACACTTCCACAAAAATTGCTGAAAGTACTATCCGATTGCCAATTTCCTCCCGAGCGACTCGAGATCGAGATAACGGAAGACGCGATTGTTTCAGATGTTACGATGGCGAAAAACATTCTAGGATCGCTCAAGAGTGTTGGCGTGCGCGTCGCGCTTGATGACTTCGGAATCGGATACTCAAGCCTTCAGTATCTCAGTGAGCTGCCCTTCGATGCGTTAAAGATTGATCAATCCTTCGTCAAGTCCATGACTGACAGCACGAACGCGCTCATGATTGTAAAGAGCATTCTACAGATAGCAAAGAATCTGGACCTGGAGGTCATAGCCGAGGGAATCGAAACGCAAGAACAGGCGCTCCTACTCCGCACCCTTGGATGCGAATTGGGCCAGGGCTTCTATCTCGGACGACCGTCACCGGCTTTCAGCATCGCCAATAACCGGGACGCCGAAGAAATGGAAAATAGCGGCCCGCTGGCGACGATCGCGCCGTGTTCAACACGGCGCACTGCAAGCCCCAAGGTTCGAAGTCGATGAGCGCGGACCCGTCACGGCGACGACGCGCACCGATTGCCCGGCCTAACTCAGCGTCGAACATCGCGATGCTGCGCGCCGAATATGGGCTTTGCCCCGTCACCGCTGCCTGATCGTCATCGATCCGAGATGGGCCTCCGCAACGTCGATCGTCAGAGCCCCGCAAAATTAAAGCCAAACCCGGTCCTAGATTTTCTTCGAGGCTGGCCGGCAATAGCGCGAGCCCGGAACAAATAATTCTGAGTCCTACAGATCGATCCGTCTTGGGGTTGTGGTGACCCCGGCGATTTCCTCGAGATGAATCTAAAGTCCGGGCCCCAGGTATATTCCGACGCTATCTCTATTCGATAACAACGCTAGAATCGCATGATGGTCATATAGAGGTGCTTTCATGCGCCAGCGACTCGACGAGAAGCGACTTCCCCAGCCGCCGGTCGCATCTCCTTCGGGCTCGCTGGAGCATGAGTTTGCGAAGGTTTCGGCCAAAATTAGCGAAGTCATTGAGCAACTCGACGCGCCGATCAGCACCGCTGAGGAGGCTCTCGCGGTCGTCCAGCAGGAATTGCGAACGAAGGCGGTTCCTTCTTGATGAAGGCTGCGCACGCGATCGCGTGACAAGGTCTAAGCACCCCGGTTGCAAAATTCAGGGACAATAAGAGCTGGAGTTGTCTCGACTCTATCCGCGGCGTTTGCACCGGCAGAGCAGGTCGGCGATCGCAGAATAGGCTTGAATCGGCGCGCAGTCGGAGAATGTGAAACAACATGAAGGCAACAACGCCGCCACTTGGTCAGGCAAGGCTGTCGGAGCTGTCTCCTGCCAGTTACAAAGTCCTCGACAGCCTTCACAAAGGTTGCGCCTATTCAGTACGCGGCGCGTGGCGATTTCGCGGGCAACGCGGTCGCATAAAAGAAAAGGCTTTTGCGTCCTTGTTGGCGACGGGGCTGGCCGAGCGCGTCGAAACTGATCGATATGCTGAGATGCGTATCACGCGCGCCGGGACGCTCGATCAGCGCCGCCAACGGATGAACTCACAGCCAACGTCGACGCCGGTCAAAGGACATGCGCGCGTGGGTTGACAGTGGTTTTCGCCTCATGCCGTTTCGAGATGCAAATCGGGGCAGGCTCCGAACGCCAATCGGAGTCGCAACTATTTGACTACCCTCACGTTGGCTGGGCTCAGGCTTATTCACGGCCAAGAACGGGATAGGCAGCGATTCGTTCTAAAGCGCTGGCGATTCTAAGATGATCGATTGCGCGAGAATGTGGCGCAAGCCCGAGAGGATTGGCTGATCTGTGCTGTGCGCAAGCCTCCAAACCTCGTCCCTTTGATGGAATGAGGCCTGATCTGCGAACGCTTTCACAATGAGCGCGGCGAGCATTCCCGGCGATAGATTGTTGCGCATCGCCCTGGCAGCGAACTCCTCGGCAAATTCGCCTCCGATCGAGGCCAAAGCTGCACCCGCGACATGGGCGTCGGAGCAGGTGTGGATGATTTCTTCCACGATCATCTCGTGTGTCCATTCTGACTGGAGCGACGAACTTCGACACGCCCACGATAAGGTTGAACTCGGGCCGCCAATTCGAACGCCTGTTCAAGGGACATAGCGAAGGGAGGCGGTCGCAACGTCGGGGCGGGTTGGCGATCGCCTCACTCCGCGCTGAACATCGCCTACGCGCCAATCGTCGGGGGACTCAGACGATCTGCGTTCCCCGTTTGACAGCACGTGCCGCCACCGTCGAGATTCGGAATATACGTACTCTGTACGTTTCAAATGCGTGTTATTCGGCGCAGAGTCCGAATGCTAATCGACGTCTAGAAGTCGAAACGGGTTGTTTGCCCGCGCGCAGTCATAGCGAGGCCCGTTTTTTCTTTTAACTTGCCATTTGCCATGGTCTAGGCGCAGGCTTGCGGAATCATCATTATGATCCTCGGCTTTGATGACAGAGAGACCGATCGAGCTCCCGCCTCCCAGCGCAGGAGAATTCGATGGTTTTAGTTCCCGCAGCAGGACCGGATTCCCATTTTATCCGGTCGGCGATCGCAGTTCTCCAGTCGCCCAATCGTCTGCTGGCGTCTTTGCCCGCTGCGGATTTTGAAGCGCTTCGTCCGTATCTCGAGCCTCTCGATCTCGTCCAAGAGGCCGTCCTAGTCGAAGCCGGTCAGCCGCTGAAGCGCGTATATTTTCCCGAGAGCGGCGTCATTTCACTGGTCGTCGGCCTCTCCGACGGAAGAACCGTCGAAGTGGCGATGATGGGCCGCGACAGTGTCTTCGGCTCTTCGGCGGCGCTCGACGGACAAATCTCTTTGACGAACGCCATTGTGCAGATGTCAGGTTTTGCCTTAACCCTCGACGTCGGGCGCCTGCGCGTCGCCGCTGAGGAAAGTCTGGCGTTCCGCACCACGCTCATTCGGCATGAGCAGGCCTTGTTCGCGCAAGCTCAGCAGACGGCCGCCTGCAACGCCTCGCATTCCGTCGAGTCGCGCCTCGCGCGGTGGTTGCTTCGCGCGCGGGATCTCTCGGGCAGCGATCACCTGCCGCTGACCCAGGAATTTTTGGGGCAGATGATCGGCGTTCAGCGTAATAGCGTCTCTATCGTCGCCCACACGCTCCAACAGGCTGGCCTGATCCGCTACAGCCGAGGCCAAATTGATACCTCGATCTTCCAGGTCTGATGAAAATATCCTGTGAGTGCTATGCGGCCGTGAATTCGCAATACGAGAAGCTCATGCACGAACACTAGTTTCGCGTCCGGCTAGGTCCGGACCCGAGGGGGACGCGCTTTTCTCCGTCTCGAAATATCGGTAAGATTTCGCGCCGCGATAGCGTCCGTTTAAATGCAAGTTACCGACGCGACAGTGGAAAACTCCCGAAGACGCAAGTTGGCGGCGCGAATCGTCCGCTGACTCTCAATGGCTTTGTCACGCCGCCACCGGCTTGTTGATGCTTTGGCCGGTAGCCAATGAGCATGACGAAATCAGCTACTCCGGCTATCGGTTTCCGCCCGAGATCATTGAGCAGGCGATTTGGCTCTACCTCCTGTTCACGCTGAGTTTGCGCGACGTCGAAGATTTGCTCGCGGAGCGTGGAGTGACGGTGTCCTACGAGACAGTCCGGCGTTGGGTGAATCATTTCGGGCCGCTCATCGCAGTGGACTTGCGAAAGCGCCGGCCCAAGCCTCACACGACCTGGCATCTTGACGAGGTCTATCTGAAGATCGATGGCCGCATGGTCTACCTCTGGCGCGCCGTCGACGCCGAAGGCGAGGCGCTCGACGTGTTGGTGCAATCCAAGCGAAACAAGCATGCCGCGCTGAAACTGATGCGCAAGCTTCTCAAGAAATACGCCTTCGCCCCCGAGCGATTGGTCACGGACGACTTGCGGGCATACGGCGCCGCGGTCCGCGATCTGAGGATCGAGAGTCGCCACGAGCGCGGGCGATGGAAGAACAATCGGGCCGAGAATTCGCATCAGCCAACCCGACGTCGGGAGCGCAAGATGCAACGCTTCAAGAGCGCCGGCTCGGCGCAGAAATTCCTCTCGATCCATGCCGCCGTGTACAACACCTTCAGCGTCCAACGCCACCTGGCCTCAGCTCAAACGCATCGCACGCTTCGCGCCGTGGCGATGAGCACGTGGCGCGAGGCGGTCGCGGCGCCTTGAAACTTTCGGAAGCGCAGGCTTTTCGCAAACTTGAATTCAACAACGTGACAAGGCCGCGGCTTTCGGCAACGCCGAATGGCACTCTCTTGTAACGAGTGCCAACGAGGCGCACATAGGGGGTAGGTCGAGGAGTCCCGCCGCGCCTCCAGGCACATGCCTCGAGCCGGCCCGGTTGACCGGAAGCGAGTTCCCATGAAATTTCGTCCATTGCACGACCGCGTGGTCATCCGCCGTCTTGAGGGCGAGGATAAGACCAAGGGCGGCATCATTATTCCTGACACCGTCAAGGAGAAGCCGCAGGAGGGCGAGGTTGTCGCCGTCGGCCCCGGCGCACGCGATGAAAGCGGCAAGCTCGTCCCGACCGAACTCAAGGTCGGCGACCGCGTGCTGTTCGGCAAGTGGTCGGGTTCGGAAGTCAAGATCGACGGGAAGGAACTTCTCATCATGAAGGAGTCCGACGTCATGGGCGTCCTCGAGACCCCGATCGCCGCAAAGAAGGCGGCGTGAGCGCCAACCGCAATCAATAAGAACCATAGGAGTTGAACGCTATGTCCGCCAAAGAGGTCAGATTTTCCAGCGATGCCCGCGACAGAATGCTGCGCGGCGTCGATATTCTCAACAACGCAGTCAAGGTGACGCTCGGCCCCAAGGGCCGCAACGTAATCATCGACAAGTCCTACGGCGCGCCCCGCATCACCAAGGACGGCGTCACCGTCGCCAAGGAGATCGAGCTCGAAGACAAGTTCGAGAACATGGGCGCGCAGATGGTGCGCGACGTCGCCTCCAAGACCAATGATCTCGCCGGGGACGGGACGACGACGGCGACCGTTCTCGCCGCCTCGATCATGAAGGAAGGTCTCAAGCTCGTCGCCGCCGGCATGAACCCGATGGACCTGAAGCGCGGCATCGATATCGCGGTGAGCGCGGTCGTCAAGGATATCGAACGACGCGCCAAGAAGGTGCAGTCTTCCGAAGAGATCGCCCAGATCGGCACGATCGCCTCGAACGGCGATAAATCGATTGGCAAGATGATCGCGGAAGCCATGAAGAAGGTTGGCAAAGAGGGCGTGATCACCATCGAGGAAGCCAAGACCGCGGAGACCGAGCTCGATGTCGTTGAGGGCATGCAATTCGATCGCGGCTATCTCTCGCCCTATTTCATCACCAACGCCGAGAAGATGATCGTCGAACTCGACGACCCCTACATTCTCATTCACGAGAAGAAGCTCTCCTCGCTGCAGCCGCTGCTGCCCATCCTCGAGGCGGTGGTCCAGGCCGGCAAGCCGCTCCTGATCGTCGCCGAGGATATCGACGGCGAGGCGCTCGCGACATTGGTCGTCAACAAACTGCGCGGCGGCCTCAAAGTCGCGGCGGTCAAGGCGCCCGGCTTTGGCGACCGCCGCAAGGCGATGCTCGAGGACATCGGCGTCCTGACCGGCGGCGGCGTGATCTCCGAGGACCTCGGCGGCAAGCTCGAGAATGTGACGCTCGCCATGCTCGGCCGCGCCAAGAAGGTTCGCATCGAGAAGGAAAATACCACCATTATCGACGGCGTCGGCAAGAAGGCGGACATCCAGGCCCGCATTGCGCAGATCAAGGCGCAGGTCGAAGAGACGACGTCCGACTACGACCGCGAGAAGCTGCAGGAGCGTCTCGCCAAGCTTGCGGGCGGCGTTGCGATCATTCGCGTCGGCGGTTCGACCGAAGTCGAAGTGAAGGAAAAGAAGGATCGCGTCGACGACGCCCTCAACGCCACCCGCGCGGCGGTCGAGGAAGGCATCGTTCCGGGCGGCGGCGTCGCGCTGCTGCGCGCCAAGGCTGCAATCGGCAAACTGACTGACGAGAACGCCGACGTTCAATCCGGCATCAGCATCGTGCTCAGAGCGCTGGAGGCCCCGATCCGCCAGATCTCGGAGAATTCGGGCGTGGAGGGTTCGATCGTCGTAGGCAAGATCTTGACCAACAAGTCGGCGACCTTTGGCTTCGACGCACAGACCGAACAATATGTCGACATGCTCGAGGCCGGGATCGTCGATCCCGCCAAGGTGGTGCGCGTGGCCCTGCAGGATGCGGCCTCGGTCGCCGGGCTCATGATCACAACCGAAGCCATGGTCGCGGAAACTCCGAAGAAGGGCGCTTTGCCCGCGATGCCTGGCGGCGGAATGGGCGGAATGGATTACTAGTCGCCTGGCGCTATCAGGATGACAATCCCTCGCGGCGCGCCCGATCGGCGCGCCGCAGTTGGGCCAGGGGGCGCGCAATGCGCCTCCCGCGCATCATCGCGGGGACGCGCCCATTTTGTTGCAGAGAACCGCCTTCGGGGCCGGAGGCGACGCGCGCCGGAAAGGTCAATTTGAAATCGCTCTTACGCCGCGGCTTAGACAGCTTGAGGCCGTCGTCGCTGTGGGACAACCCGGAGCCCATTCGAGAAGAGCTATTCAGCGTAGAGCGCCTCGAGGAGCATGCACGAAGTCTTGCGGTCGCTCAGATCGTTTCATCGGGGACGCACAAGGGTCGCCCGCTGGCTCGGCGCCTGGCGGCCAACGGCGCCGTTCTCCTTGCGGCGTACCGAGCGATCGTCACGTCTATCAACCAAGGGCGCGCCATAACGCCGGCTGCCGAATGGCTCGTCGACAACTATCATCTCGTCGAGAAGCAGATCCGTGAACTGCGCTCGGACCTGCCGCCCGGCTACTACCGCCAGCTTCCCAAGCTCGCCTCGGGTCCCTTCATCGGCTACCCCCGCGTCTTCGGCGTCGCCTGGGCGTTCGTCGCCCATACTGACAGTCGCTTCGACGCCGAGATGCTGGTCCGATATGTCAGGGCCTATCAAGAGGTTCAGCCGCTCACCATCGGCGAGCTTTGGGCGGTGTCGATCACGATTCGGATCGTGCTGGTCGACAATCTCGCGCGCCTTGCGCTGCAGATCACCCAAGGCCGCACGGCGCGCCAAATGGCGGACGGTCTCGCTGACCGTCTGCTCGGGATTGGCGGGAAGCCTGCCGAATCGATCACGAGCGTCCTGTTGGCGTATGACCGCGCGCCGCTGTCCGATGCTTTCGCCGTGCAGCTTGTCCATCGGCTGCGCGACCAGGACCCGACAATTACACCGGCGCTGACCTGGCTCGACCAGCGTCTCGTGACGCTCGACACGACGACCGAGACTGTTGTGCGCGATGTGCATCGCCGGCAAGGCGCTTCGAATGTCACGGTGCGCAACATCATCACCAGCCTGCGGCTGATTGCAGACGTCGATTGGCAGCAATTGTTCGAGCGTTTCAGCCTTGTCGACGCTGTTTTTGCCGCCAGCAGTCGCTTCGAGGATATGGATTTTGCGACTCGTACGCTCTACCGCAGCGCGGTCGAACAACTGGCGCGCGGTTCCGAGCGCTCGGAACTCGAAATTGCCGGCGTTGCTGTCCTCTCGGCGAATCGTGAGCGAGCCCTCGCGCCGCCAGACGAACAAGCGCGGCGCGGCGATCCTGGCTATCATCTCCTCGCTGGCGGCCGGCGCGCTCTTGAAGCGATCCTCCTGTACCGTCCGCCGCCGAGAAGTCGGCTGGTCCGGCTCAGCCGATCGCTCGGCGTTGGCGGCTACGTGGCGGCGATTTCTTGTGCCGCCGCGGTCCTTCTTGCCGCGGCGCTGCTCGTCCTCGCCGCGGTCGGAACCAATGCGGCCCCTCTCGTCCTGCTCGGCGTCCTTGGCGCCATTCCTGCCATCGACGCGGCGGTTGCACTGGTGAATCGCGGGGTTAACCTCGGCTTCGCAGCCACGTCACTCCCCGCCCTCGAACTGCGAGACGGGGTTCCCTCACAATTGCGCACGTTGGTCGCCGTGCCGACATTGCTAACGACAAGGGAAGCTGTCGAAGAGCAGATCGAACGATTGGAGATCCATCACCTTGCGAGTCTCGAAGGCGATCTGCATTTCGCGCTGATCTCAGACTGGACGGATTCAGAGACTGAACATGCGGAGGGTGACGCAGCGCTTTTGGCGGCGGCGGTTGAAGGCGTCGCACATCTCAACCAGCGCTATGGCCCAGCGCCGGGCGGCGCACGCTTTCTGATTTTGCATCGCCGTCGCGTCTGGAACGAAGGCGAATCGCGCTGGATCGGCTGGGAGCGCAAACGGGGCAAGCTGCATGAGCTCAATCGGCTGCTGCGCGGCGCGACCGACACCACCTTCATCGACGCCGGCGCCGGGCCGCCCGTAGCGCCAAGCGACATTCGCTATGTCGTGACGCTCGACGCGGACACCCGATTACCGCGCGATGCGGTGCGCCGCCTGATCGGCAAGATGGCGCACCCATTGAACCAGCCGCGCTTCGACGCCGATGACGGCAGGGTCGTGGAAGGCTATGCGGTGCTGCAACCCCGCGTCACGCCATCGCTGCCGACCGGCCGGCAAGGCTCGATTTTTCAGCGCATTTTCTCCAGCTTGAGTGGGATCGATCCTTACGCCTCCGCAGTTTCCGACGTTTATCAGGATCTGTTCGGCGAAGGGTCCTATGCCGGCAAAGGCATCTATGACATCGATGCTTTCGAGGCCGCGCTCGCGGGGCGCACGCCCGATTCGACCCTCCTCAGCCACGATCTGTTCGAAGGCGTGTTCGCGCGCGCCGGCCTCGCCTCTGACGTCGAGGTCGTCGAGGAATTCCCGGCTCGCTACGACGTCGGCGCCGCGCGCCTCCATCGCTGGGCGCGCGGCGACTGGCAATTGCTGCCCTGGATCTTCGGCCGCGCGACGAGCGCCATTCCGGCGATCGGCCGTTGGAAGATGCTTGACAATCTGCGCCGGACGCTTTCGGCGCCGGCGGCGGTTCTCGCCATGCTGGCAGGCTGGACGCTATCTTTTCACACGGCGCTGATCTGGACACTGTTCGTCGCCCTGACGATCGTGCTGCCGACCCTCATTCCGGTCATTGCCGCCATTCCGCCGCGACGGCCGGGCGTGACGATGTCAAGCCATTGGCGCGCGCTTGGCGGCGATTTCGGCCTCGCCTTGAAGCTGTCGGCGCTGACCATCGCGTTCCTAGCGGATCAGGCGTGCTTGATGGCCGATGCGATTGGACGCACGCTGTGGCGCTTGGGCGTGAGCCGGCGCCATCTGCTCGAATGGGTTCCTGCGGCGCAGGCGATGACCGATCCTCGTCTCGACCTCGCCGGCTTGACCCGCCGGATGGCGGGGGCAATCCTTGTCGGCGCCGTTGGAGCGATCGTCGCTCTGGCGTTCGGCCACGGGTCGTGGCCAGTGGCGCTTCCTTTTGCCGCGCTGTGGGTCGCCTCGCCTGCCGTCGCGCGCGCAGTCAGCGCCCCTCCTGGAGCAGCCGCCAACTTGCCGATGACCGACGTTGACGCCGGGACGCTAAGGCGGGTCGCGCGTCGCACCTGGCGGTACTTCGAGACTTTCGTCACGCCGACCGACAATATGCTGCCCCCCGACAATTTTCAGAGCGAGCCCGCGCCGGCGATCGCGCACCGGACGTCGCCGACCAATCTCGGCCTCTATCTCCTTTCCGTTGTCGCCGCGCGCGACTTCGGTTGGATCGGAACCGAGCAGGCGATCGATCGGCTTGAGGCGACGCTGGCGACGATGGGCCACATGCAACGCTTCCGCGGACATTTCTACAATTGGTACGACACGCGCGATCTGCGGCCGCTCGATCCGAGATATGTCTCCACCGTCGACAGCGGCAATTTGGCAGGGCATCTAATCGCGCTGGCGAACGCGTGCCGGGAATGGAGGGGGCGCACGATTGCGGCGCAGCGACGCATCGACGGCATCGCCGACGCCCTCGAAATAGCCCGCGCCGAATCCGCCCGCCTAGGCGACGGCAGCCAGACCCAGACCGTGACGCTGCGTCAGCTCGACGATGCGATCGCCTTGGTTACGTTCGCTCTACATCAGGCGCGCGCGTCGAACAACGATCTTGCGGCGCGGCTCGTGGGGATCCGCGCCGATGCCGAGATCATGGTCGATGTCGCCGGGGCGCTCGCGATCGAACGCGGCGATGGGAGCGGCGCCGATATGCTGTTTTGGGCGCAAGCGACCCTGAATGCAATCGCCGCGCATCACAACGATCTCGCGCAATCGGCGAATGCGGCGCGTTCCGCGAGCGCGCGGCTCTCAGTCCTGGAGGAGACAGCGCGATCGACGGCCATGGCGATGGACTTTGGCTTCCTGCTCAACCGGCGCCGCCAGCTCCTGTCGATCGGCTTTCTCGTAACGGAGGGCGAGCTCGATTCAAATTGTTACGATCTTTTGGCCTCCGAGGCGCGGCTCGCCAGTTTTTTTGCGATCGCCAAGGGCGACATCGCAGCCAAACACTGGTTCCGGCTCGGTCGCAGCGCGACGCCGGTGGCGAATGGCGCTGCGCTGATTTCTTGGTCGGGATCGATGTTCGAGTATCTGATGCCCTCGCTTATCATGCGCGCGCCTGCGGGCAGCTTGCTCGAGCAGACCAACCGCCTGATCGTGCGCCGCCAGATCGCCTATGGCGCCAAGCTTGGCCTGCCATGGGGCATATCGGAATCGGCCTATAACGCTCGCGACCTCGAATTCACCTACCAGTACTCGAACTTCGGCGTTCCCGGCCTTGGACTGAAGCGTGGCCTCGCCGAAGATCGGGTCATCGCTCCCTACGCCACGGCCCTGGCGGCGATGGTTGACCCCCGCGCCGCCGCAGCCAATCTGGAGCGTTTGGCCGAGATTGGCGCGCAAGGTCGCTACGGCTTTTGCGACGCCCTGGACTATACGCCGGCTCGCGTGCCCGAGGGCGAACCTGTCGCTATCGTGCACACCTTCATGGCCCATCATCAGGGCATGACGATCGTCGCGATTGTCGACGCGCTATTCAGAGGCCTGATGCGTCGTCGCTTCCACGCCGAGCCGGTCATCAAAGCCAGCGAACTGTTGCTGCAGGAGCGCATGCCGCGCGACGTCGCGGCGACACGCCCTTGGGCTGCTGAAGTGAAGTCGGCCGCTGGCGCCCGCGATGTGGAGCCTTTGGGCGGCCGTCGATTCGCCTCCGCGCATCAGGCGACGCCCGCCACGCATCTTCTCTCCAACGGCCGCTACGCCACGATGCTTACGTCGGCGGGTTCGGGATACAGCAGCTGGGGCGGCATGGCATTGACGCGTTGGCGAGAAGACGCCACCTGCGATGACTATGGGCTCTACTTGTTCGTCAAGGACTTGCGCAGCGGCGTGGCATGGTCTGCGAGCTTCCAGCCGAGCGGTGTCGAGCCCGATGTCTACGCCGCCGTCTTCAACGAGGATCGCGTCGAGGTGACGCGCCGGGACGGCGCATTGACGACGACGCTGGATGTGCTCGTCTCCGGCGAAGACGACGCCGAGGTTCGCCGCGTGTCGATCACGAATGCCGGCGTCCGCGTCCGGGATATCGAAGTCACGTCTTACGCGGAACTCGTCCTCGCGCCTCAAAGCGCCGATATCGCCCATCCCGCCTTCTCCAAACTATTCGTCGAGACGGAGTATCTCGGCGAGGTCGGCGCGATCCTGGCGACCCGGCGAAGGCGGACGCCGACCGAGCCGGAAATCTGGGCGGCGCACCTGAGCGTCGTCGAGGGGGAGAGCGTGGGCGTCCCTGAATTTGAAACCGACAGAGCGCGATTTCTGGGCCGTGGCCGCGGCGTTCGGGCCCCGATCGCCATGGTGGACAGCCGTCCGCTATCGAATTCGGTCGGCGCCGTCCTCGATCCCATTTTTTCGATCCGCCGCCGCATCCGCGTCGCGCCCGGTTCCACGGTTCGCGTGGCCTTCTGGACCCTAGCCGCCTCCAGCCGCGCTGCGCTTCTCGACGGCGTTGACAAGCATCGCGACGCCACCGCGTTCGCGCGCGCTTCGACGTTGGCGTGGACCCAGGCCCAGGTGCAGCTCCACCATTTGAACGTGACGGCGGGCGAAGCAGGCCTCTTTCAACGGCTTGCGGGACACGTGATCTATTCCGCGTCCGCCTTGCGCCCGTCATCGGGCGCCATCATACGGGGCGGCGGAGCGCAATCGGGACTTTGGGCGCAAGGCGTCTCCGGCGATTTGCCGATTGTGCTTCTGACCATCGCCGACGTCGAGCACATCGACGTCGTCCACGAACTGCTGCAAGCGCATGAGTACTGGCGCATGAAGCAGCTCGCCGTCGATCTCGTCATCTTGAATGAACGCCAGTCCTCTTACGTCCAGGAGCTCCAGATCGCGATCGAGACGCTCGTCAGGACGAGCCGGTCGGCTGCGCAGCCCGGCGCGGGAGGGCAAGCGGGTCGTGTCTTCTTGCTGCGCGCTGACCTGATCCCGGCTGAAACGCGGGCTCTTCTGACATCCGTCGCACGAGTCGTCCTCCCCGCGCACCGTGGCAGGTTATTCGAACAACTCGAGCGCATCGTTGAGCCGCCCGACGCGGTGAGAGCCGCGCCGCAGCGCGTCGTTGCGCGTTTGGCGCCGCCGGCGCAGTCCCGTCCGCCCGAGCTCGAGTTCTTCAATGGGCTCGGCGGCTTCGCGCGAAATGGCGCGGAATACGTCACAATCCTCGGGCCAGGCCAATCAACGCCGGCGCCATGGATCAACGTCATCGCCAACTCGACGTTCGGCTTCCTGACCGGAACCGAGGGCGGCGGCTACACTTGGTCGGTCAACAGCCGCGAGAATCAGATCACGCCCTGGTCAAACGATCCCGTCAGCGATCGGGCCGGCGAAGCGTTCTATCTGCGGGACGACGACAGCGGCGCCTTGTGGGGCCCGACCGCGCTTCCCATCCGTGACCAGGCGGCCACCTACACCGCCCGGCACGGCCGCGGCTACAGCCGCTTCGAGCATGTCGCGCACGAAATCGCATCCGATCTTATGCAATACGTGCCGATCGACGGTTCGATCAAGATCTCGCGCCTGACGCTGACCAACAAGTCGAACCGCGCGCGCCGGCTCAGCGTGACCGCCTATGTCGAATGGGTTCTGGGCTCGTCGCGTTCGGCGTCGCTGCCGTTTGTTTCAACCGAGATCGACGCCGTCACAGGGGCGATGTTCGCCAAAAATCCCTGGAGCATCGGCTTCGGGTCGCGAATCGCCTTCGCCGACTTGCGCGGGGCTCAGAGCGACTGGACAGCCGATCGGCGCGAATTCATCGGGCGCAATGGCGCGCTCGTCGATCCGGCCGCGCTTGCCAGCGCCGCGCCGTTGTCGAAGAAAGTCGGCGCCGGGCTCGACCCTTGCGCGGCCATGCGCACGCGGATCGATCTGCCTCCCGGCGCCCGCGTCGAGGTCGTCTTCCTGCTTGGCGAGGCGGCAAGCGCGGAGGAGGCGCGCGAGCTGATCGCGCGCTTTCGCGCCGCCGATCTCGACGTCGTCGAAGCGGAGATTGCGCACAGATGGGAAGACATTCTCGGCGCGATCGTCGTCAAAACGCCTGATCGCTCGATGGACGTCATGCTCAACGGGTGGCTTCTCTACCAAACGCTGAGCTGCCGATTCTGGGCGCGGGCCGGGTTCTACCAGGCGAGTGGCGCTTATGGCTTTCGCGATCAATTGCAGGACGGCATGGCGCTGGCCGCCTCGCAGCCGCTGCTGACGCGCGAACATCTGTTGCGGGCGGCGGCGCGGCAGTTCCCCGAGGGCGACCTGCAACATTGGTGGCTGCCCCATTCCGGCCAGGGCGTGCGCACCCGGATCTCCGACGATCGCCCCTGGCTGGCCTTCGCGGTCGCCCACTATGTGGGCGCCGCCGCGGATGTTGCCGTCCTCGACGAGAAGATTCCGTTTCTGGAGGGCCAGTCGCTGGAGCCCGGCCAGCCCGAAAGCTTCTTCGCTCCGGCCGTCTCCGATCGGATGGCGACGCTGTTCGAACATTGCGCGCTCGCCCTTGACGCCAGCCTCGCGCTCGGCGGTCACGGTCTTCCGCTGATGGGAACCGGCGATTGGAACGATGGCATGAATCGCGTCGGCGAAAAGGGCGCCGGCGAGAGCGTATGGGTCGGCTGGTTCCTCCATGCGGCGCTGATGGCTTTCGTTCCGCTCGCTCGGGCGCGCGGCGAAAAAAGCCGCGCCACGAAATGGGCAGCCCATGCGAAGGCGCTGCAGGCGTCGCTTGAGCGCGAAGCCTGGGACGGCGACTGGTATCGGCGCGCCTTTTTCGACGACGGCGAGCCGTTGGGCTCGGCGGCGAACGTGGAGTGCCGAATCGACGCGATCGCGCAATCCTGGGCCGTACTTTCGAATGCGGCGTCGCCCGAACGGGCACGACAAGCCATGAGCGCGGTCGAACGCGAACTGATCCGGCGCGAAGATGGGTTGGCGCTGCTATTCGCCCCGCCATTCGACAAGACCGCTCGCGATCCTGGCTACATCAAGGGCTATCCCCCGGGCGTGCGCGAAAATGGCGGCCAGTACACCCATTCGGCCCTGTGGTCGGTGATGGCCTTCGCCGCATTGGGCGAGGGCGACAAGGCGGCCGACCTGTTCTCACTGCTCAACCCGATCAATCATGCACGCACCCGAGCCGACGTGCTTCGCTACAAGGTCGAACCCTATGTCGTCGCGGCCGACATCTACGCGATGCCGCCCCATGTCGGGCGCGGCGGCTGGACATGGTACACAGGCTCAGGCGGTTGGATGCAGCGCGCGGGGGTCGAGAGCATTCTCGGGCTGCGCATCCGCGGCGCCGTCCTGCACCTCGACCCGTGCGTTCCCAAGGCGTGGCCGAAGTTCGAGATGACCGTTCGGCATCTGTCGACGCGCTATGAAATCCTTGTCGACAATCCCGCCGGGGTCAGCCGCGGCGTCCGTTTCGCCGAGATCGATGGGGTTGAGATCGTCGAGAGACCGTTGCGATTGCCCATGGTCGACGATGGCGCCGTTCACCGCGTTCGTGTGACTTTGGGGTGAGACGCCCCGGCGCGCACCCGAGTCGCAATCGCCGCCCAAAACGCCGTCGCGCATCTAACGTTATCTGAAATCGACACTATTTGTCATGTGTTTCGGCTCTTTGTCATGTGTTTCGGCTCTGTGTTTGACCCACCAATCGGCGTCTAACACGGACCCACCTCTTGCTTTTTAGGCCCCTAAGTTCGTTCCAGAGTTCGACGCCTGACTGAGTAAATGTTGGACCCCCAAAAGGGCCAATATTGCGCGCCGAATCACAGTTCGTCAGCCGGGAAGACGCCGTTCGCTACGCGCGATTTGAGAGCAATGACGACGGCAAGCCGGTTGCGGTGTCGGGCGCCCTGATGCGGATCGGTGAGACCTTGGCGCGCAAGGCGCTCGGCTCGCGGCCCGATAGGGCACGGTCTGAAGGCTAAAATTGAATGTCCGGTTTCAAATGCGTCGGCCGGACATCCGGATGACGCCCATGGGCGCAAATCGGACATCGCCTTCGTCTCCCGGAACGCCCGCCTCCGTTCCGAGCGGCCTGCCGAATAGGTGACTTGTCCAGGTGTACCCCATCGCACCGTCAGGGATTGCGTGCGGCGTCTGCGGTTCAGGATCTTGAGGCGCGCCGCGGCGATCGGGCGCGCGTCGTTCGCCTTTGGCGATCGGCTACGGTACCCTCGCAAGACATGATAGGCTCGCGATGATTCTCATCGTGAGCAGCACGCGGCGCCAACATTGCAGGATCAGGACCGACCAGGCCGGGCCGCCCCCGCGGCGCGCCGCAATGAAGGGATGAGCGCCTTGGCCAAGATTCCTCCCGGGGTGGGTCCGAAATACCCGCAAGTCGTCGTCCTCGTGGGCGCCACGGGCGACCTGTCGCAGCGCAAGCTGCTGCCGGGCCTGTTCCATCTGTGCAGCGCGGGCTTCATACCCGCCTGCCGGATCATCGGCGTCTCGCTCGACGCCATCGACGTCGATGGCTTCCGCGCCGTCGCGCGCGGCGCGCTCGATAAATTCTCCGGCCGAAAGGTCAATGAGACCGACTGGGCCGCCTTCGCCGGGATGTTGGACTACGTGTCGATGGCGGCTGGTCCCGAGGCCCTCAAGGCGGCGGCGGAGAAGGCGGAGCGAGATTTGGGCGGCGAGAGCCGCCGCGTGCACTATCTCAGCGTGCCGCCCGCCGCGGCCCTGTCGGCGGTGCGGCTGCTCGCGCAAGCCGGTCTCGTCGAACGCTCACGCGTCATCATGGAAAAGCCGTTCGGCACCGATCTGGTGAGCGCGAAATCGCTGAACGCCAAGCTCCACGAGGTGTTCGCCGAAGACCAGATTTTCCGCATCGACCATTTCCTGGGCAAGGAGCCGGCGCAGAACATCCTGGCGTTCCGCTTCGCCAACGGCCTGTTCGAGCCGATCTGGAACCGCAACTTCATCGATCACGTACAGATCGACGTGCCCGAGACGCTGGGCTTGGGCAGGCGCACCGCGTTCTACGAGGCGACCGGCGCCTATCGCGACATGGTGGTGACGCACCTGTTCCAGATTCTTGCCTTCATGGCGATGGAGCCGCCGACCGCCTTGCTGCCCGCGCCGATCAGCGAGGAAAAGAACAAGGTCTTCCGCTCCATGTTGCCGGTGGAGCCGAAGGATGTCGTGCGCGGGCAATATGCCGGTTACCGGGCCGAGGAAGGCGTTGACCCGGAGTCGGACACCGAAACCTTCATCGCGCTCAAATGTTCGATCGACAATTGGCGCTGGGCCGGCGTGCCGTTCTTCCTGCGGACCGGCAAGAAGATGGCCGAGGGGCAGCGGATCATTTCCATCGCCTTCCGCGAGGCGCCCAAGAGCATGTTTCCTGCGGGGTCGGGCGTCGGCGCGCAAGGCCCGGATCACTTGACGTTCGACCTGGCGGACGCCTCAAAAGTGTCGCTGTCCTTCTACGGCAAACGCCCTGGCCCCGGTATGCGGCTGGACAAGCTGAGCATGCAGTTCGCGCTGAACGAGACGGGTATGATCGGCGAGGTGCTCGAGGCCTATGAGCGCCTGATCCTCGATGCGATGCGCGGCGACCACACGCTGTTTACGACCGCCGAGGGCATCGAGCGGCTGTGGGAAGTGTCGATCCCCCTATTGGAGGCGCCGCCGCCGGTTCGCCTCTACGACCCCGACTCGTGGGGCCCGAAATCGGTTCATCAGCTCGTCGCCCCGCATGCCTGGCGGCTGCCGTTCGAGAGAGCCTGGCGAAACCCCAACGCCTCGGGCGCCTGACACGAGGAGGCGCCTCTCATATCGGGATTTGGGCCGCGGGATCAACGTTATCCAACCGTAGCGCTTGGTCCTGTCGAGCTGATGAATTGGCCCTCTCAGTTACTGACGCGCCGCGGCCTGAGGCTTGGCGTTCTTGTTGTGAGAGCTGCTGGCGGTGCGCGCGCCGATCCTTGTCGAAGCCCGCGCCACCGCGCGCTGGTCGCTCGACTTCGTCCACGATCAGTTCGCCAGCGGCCGGCGATTTCGTATCCTGAACGTCGTTGACGACGCGTCAACCGTCGCAGCCGAGGCTTGTCATGGCCTTGGCGCCAACAATCCTTCAGTCGCTGGATTTTCTCTTGTCGTTCGCGCGCCGTTTTTCAGCGACGGCGACGGCAAGCACCGCCGCCAAAGTCATCGTGGCCGCGAGGGTGCGAAACCCTTCGAAATCGCTTTCGACGATTTCAAACCATAAGCTGGTGGTGGTCGCGAGCGGGCTGAATGGGCTGTCGGTGATGGCGATGAGCGGCGTCTTCTGCATCGCGACCTGCCGCGCATATTCGATCGCCGCCGGCGTATAGGGCGCGACGCTTATGGCAAGCGCGGCGTCCCGGGGGCCGGCGAAAGAGAGAGCTTCGCGATCCACCCCGCTGGGCGAACCCGCAAGCACCGTTTGCACCCCGAGCGTCCCAAACGCGTAGTTCAAATACGAGGTCACCGGATAGGAGCGCCGAAGTCCGATCAAATAGACGGTGTTCGCACGGGCGAGAATTTCGCTCGCCTCGTTCAGCGCCGCGACTTCGATCCGCTCGCGAAGTCGTTCAACCGAACGGATGGAGGCTTGACTGAATCCCTCGACCAGGGCGGCCACCGGCGACGGGCCTGAGGTGCGCGCGCCCACCGCGTCCAGTCGCGCGTCATACGGACTTGGCCTGTCGCGCAACCTCTGTTGAAACACCGCCTGGAGGTCACTGAAGCCATCGTAGCCGAGCGCCTGCGCGAAGCGCACAAGCGTGGAGGGATGAACCGCCGCCTGCTCGGCGATGCTCCCGACCGTCCCGAAAGCGATGTCGTCGGGGGACTCCACGGTGAATGCGGCGACCTGGGCCAATCGCTTTGGCAGCTTGTCGCGCTTGACCATGATCAAATCGCGCAAGTCGTTAAACTCGCGCGGCGCGGTTGGCGTTTTCACCGTCATAAAACCCCCGACCGGAAAGAA
Organism: Bradyrhizobium sp.; assembly: GCA_004799435.1. GTDB lineage: Bacteria > Pseudomonadota > Alphaproteobacteria > Rhizobiales > Beijerinckiaceae > Roseiarcus. The sequence continues at coordinate 3,949 of SSMV01000151.1, read as the reverse complement.
AGACTGTTTGAGTCAACGACCGCCGGCGTTGACCTCTGCGCCACCATCCTCGGGCGTAAAACAATATAAATCAATTGACGGTCGCGATAATTGGAATGACAATTCTACAAGTGGGTTTAAGAACTCGCCCAATTCATGCTTTTGGCCGCCCCCGCGCAGCGAACCTGGCGGAGAGAAATTTCGATGCCCCATTTGCTCGTGAAACCGCAAGCCGCCAAAGGCCTTGTGACCGAGGTGTCGCCGAAAACGGCAGGCTGGACCTATGTCGGTTTCGCGCTGCGCCGCCTCGCTGCGGGCGAATCGCTTTCGGATGAAACAGGATCGCGCGAGGTTTGTCTGGTTCTCGTCTCGGGCAAGGCGGCGATCGAGATCGGCGGCAGGGATTTCGGCGTCATCGGCGAACGCATGAACCCCTTCGAGGGGCCGCCCTGGGCCGCCTATGCGCCGGCGGGGACGCGTTACACAGTCAAGGCGGCGACCGCGCTCGAACTGGCGATCTGTTCGGCGCCCGGCGGCGGCAATCATCCGGCGAAGATCATTGCGCCGGGTGTCCATCCCCAGATCGTCCGAGGAAAGGGGTCGAACACCCGCTATGTCACGAACATCATGCCAGAGGACGACGACGCGGCGAACGCCCTGCTGGTTGTCGAAGTGATCACGCCGGGCGGCAACACATCGTCATATCCGCCGCATAAGCACGATCGCGACGATCTGCCGCGCGAGAGCTATCTCGAAGAGACCTATTATCATCGGTTGAATCCACCGCAGGGCTTCGCGCTGCAGCGTGTCTATACCGACGACCGTTCGCTCGATGAGGCGATGGCTGTCGAAGACGGCGACGTGGTGATGGTGCCGAAAGGCTATCATCCAGTCGCGACCGTGCATGGCTATGACAGCTACTATCTCAACGTAATGGCGGGACCGAAGCGGGTTTGGAAGTTTCACAATGAGCCGCGGCACGAGTGGCTCTTCACCGGGGTCGGCTCAACCGCGAAACCGCCGGCCCGCTGACAAGCGGTCCGCGCCGAGGACGGGTCAGCGATAGTCCACCCAGACGCCGCCGGCGTCGGCGGAGCGAACGCAGTTTTCCACCCAGCGCACCCCCTCGACGCCAGCCGCGACGCCGGGATAGCGCAGGCTGGCGAGGCGCCGGTCGTCGCCGCGATCCGTCGCCTCCATGGCGATCGCGAAGCGATAGTAAAGGTTAGCCCAGGCTTCGAAGAGGCCTTCCGCATGGCCGGCTCCGATACGATCGTCCACCAGCGCCGCGCCGTGGAGATAAGGCATGCCGCGCTCCAGAACGCGGCCCGGCTCGCCTTGCACCTCGAATAAGAGCTGGTTCGGCCGCTCGTCCCACCATTCGACGCTCGCCTTTGAGCCAACGACACGCACCTTCTGGCTGTGCATTGCGCCAGCGTTGACCGCGCTGCACCAGGCCGTGCCGAAAGCGCCACTGTCATATTCCATCAGCGTGACCGCGTTGTCTTCGAGCGGCGCGCGAGACTTGATAAAGCTCTGGCGCGCGCAGAGCAGGCGCTTGATTTTGAGCGCGGGAACGATGGTCTCGGCAATGTAGAGCGGGTGCGTGCCGAGGTCGCCGAGCACGTAGCTCGGCCCGGCGAATTTCGGATCGACCCGCCATTTCGTCGCAGCGCTCTTCTCTTCGACCGCTTCATTGTGAAAGCCGTGCGCGAATTGCATGTTCACCAGACGGATCTCGCCAAGCTCGCCAGCGGCGACCATCGCGCGCGCCTGCTCGATCATCTGATGGCCGGCGTAACCATAGGTGACGCCGACCACTTTGCGCCTCTCGCCGGCAAGCCTCTGCAGCGCTTCCGCTTCGCGCGTCGTGAAGCACAAAGGCTTCTCGCAGATCACATGAATTCCGTGCTCCAGCGCCGCCTTGGCAATCTCGAAATGCGTGTTGTTGGGCGTCGCGATCGAGACGGCCTGCGCGCCGTCGGGGCGCGCCTTCTCGCTGGCGAACAAGGCGCGATAATCCGAATAGCAGCGATCGGCGGCGAGGCCGAGCTCCACGCCGAATGCTCTGCCGCGCTCGGGATCGATGTCGAACGCGCCCGCAACGAGATCGAAGACGCGGTCGCGCAAAGCGGCGGAGCGATGGACATAGCCGATCTGACTGCCTCTGCCGCCACCCACCATCGCCCAGCGGATCGGCTTCTGCGTATGCGGTTCGCCGATGATCATGTCGCTCCTCCAATCAGAATCCGAGGCTGCGCAGATAGTCCCGGCTCGCCTTCACGTCCGCCAGGCTGTCGCCGACATTGCGCGGATCGCGTTCCTGTTCGACGGTGATGGGGTCAGGCGCGACGATGCTCACGCCGGCGCCGATCTGCGCGCCTGAGAATGCGCGAGCGCTCTTAGAAGGCAGCCTTGTCGAGGCCCGAGTCGCGCGCCATCGCCTTGAGGCTCTTCAGCCCCATGTTCTGATAGAAAAAGGGCTGACGCACCTTGCTGTCCTGCTCCGCCTCGATCACCAGCCAGCCGGAATAGCGATGCGCGGCGGCGGTCTTGAGAACTGGCGCAAAGTCGACGCAACCCTCTGGATCGCCTGGCACCGTGAATACGCCCCGTCGCACGCCTTCGAGGAAGGAAAGCCTCTCGGCGCGAACCTGTCTCATCAGTCCGGGCCGGATGTTCTTGGCGTGAATATGCGTGACGCGATCCATATATTTCGCCGCGACCTCGGCCGGATCGGAGCCGCCGAATGTGCAATGGCCGGTGTCGAGCAACAGTCTCGTGTGGGGTCCGGCCATGGTCATGAAACGATCGATGTCGGCGCCGCTCTCGATGATCGTGCCCATGTGGGGGTGGTAGCCCATCTTCACGCCCTGTTCGGCCGCGAATTTTGAGAGCGCCTCATAACCCTTGGAGAAGCGCTCCCACTGAGCGTCGTTCATGATCGGCCGGTCGTTGACGGGAACGCGGTCGTTTCCGTGGACGGTGTTGGAGCATTCGCAAGCGTTGATGTGATCGCCGCCCGCAGTCTTGGTCATGTCGATGAAGCGCTGCAGCGCCGCCTTTTCTTCGCCGATTGAATTGGCGAGCAGATTGGTCGAATGCCAGCCGGCGGCGAAACGCAGACCATAGGCGGCGAGACAAGCCTTCAGAGCACTGCCTTCGTCCGGCATTTTGTGGCCCTTCTCGATGCCGTCGAAGCCGATCCTGCGGCAGTCCGACAGGCAGTCGTCGAGGCTGAGGTGGGCGCCGATCGTGTGATCGTCGTCATTGGACCAGGCGATCGGGTTGGTGCCGTAGAGGATCATGGCGCTTGCTTTCTATGATCGAAGACTGGGAGTGGTCGTTGCAGGCGAGCGCGGGCGGTGGCGCTCAATCGTAGGCGCGCTGAAGCGCCGCGCTCTCCTCGTAGCTCTTGCGCGCTGCGCGCAGGGCCTCGCTCTCGCCGACTTCCGGGACTGCGACGTCCCACCAGCCGCCGCCAGCGCCGGCGCCCGTCACCGCCTCGCTGTCGATCACCAGGATGCGAGGGCCGCGGCGAGCGGGCTTGCGCGCGAGCTCCGCTTCAAGCCCCTTGATTCCATCGACCTTGACCGCCTCGGCGCCCATGGCGCGGGCATGCGCGACGAAGTCGATGTCTGGCGGCGTTTCGCCGCGACTGTCCTTGTACATATTGTTGAACTCGACGCCGCCGCAGGCCTGCTGCAGGCGATTGATGCAGCCATAGCCGCGGTTGTCGGTGAGGACGACGGTGAAGGGCACGTTCAACATGCAGGCGGTGACCAGCTCGGAATTGGCCATCATGTAGCTGCCGTCGCCGACGAAGCAGATGACCTCCTTGTCCGGCGCCGCCATGGCGATTCCCATCGAGCCCGCCAACTCGTAGCCCATGCAGGAATAGCCGTATTCCATGTGATAGCCGCCCGGCGCCGAGCGCCACAGCACTTGCAACGCGCCGGGCATCGTGCCC
>SSMV01000150.1 GCA_004799435.1 Bradyrhizobium sp. | reverse complement strand
ACCAGGTCCCAGTGACTCGGATCCCTTGCGCCGGCGCCGACCGGGAGTCCGTGTGAGGCGCATTCTGATCGTCACCGACGCCTGGCTGCCGCAGGTCAACGGCGTCGTCCGCTCGATCGAGGCGCTGCTCGCGCAGGCGCCGGCGCTCGGCGTCGCGATCGACGTGCTCGATTCGACCGGCTTTCGCACCGCCCCGGTGCCGACCTATCCTTCGATGCGCTTCGCGGTGACGCGACCGGCGGCGGTTGCGCGGCGGATTGAGGCGGCCGATCCCGATTTCGTTCACATCGCAACCGAAGGCCCATTGGGCCTCTGCGCCTGGATCGCCTGTCGTCGCGCCGGGCGGCCCTTCACCACCTGCTACCACACGCGCTTTCCCGAATATCTGGCGATGCGCCGCGTCGCGCCGCGGCGGCTGGTCTACTGGCTGCTCAGGCGCTTCCACAACGCCGGCCTCGGCGTGATGGTCGCCACGCAATCGCTCGAGCGCGAATTGCGCGCGCGCGGCTTCGACCGGCTGATGCGCTGGTCGCGCGGCGTCGATGGCGACTTGTTCCAGCCGAGCGGTCGGCGCGTCCTGAACCTGCCGCAGCCAATCTTCCTGACCTGCGCGCGGCTGGCGGTCGAAAAGAATCTCGACGCCTTTCTCTCGCTCGATCTGCCCGGCTCGAAAGTGGTCATTGGCGACGGCCCGGATCGCGCCCGGCTTGAGGCGCGATTCCCCGACGCGCATTTCCTCGGCGAATTGTTCGGCCCGGCGCTCGCCGAGGCCTATGCGAGCGCCGACGTCTTTGTCTTTCCAAGCCTTTCCGACACATTTGGCCTGGTCCTCTTGGAGGCGCTGGCCTCCGGCCTGCCGGTCGCCGCTTTTCCGGTCGCCGGCCCGCTCGACGTGATCGGCGACAGCGGCGCTGGCGCGCTCGACTGGGATCTTCGCAACGCCGCTCTGGCGGCGCTTTCGATTCCGCGCGAACGCGCGCGCGCCCATGCTATGACCTTCAGCATCGCCGCCTCGGCGCGGCAGTTTTTGCAGAATATCTTTCGCGCCCACGCCGCGCCGGAGCTGGAAACGGAAATCGCCGGCTGATTTGACAAGCGCGCCCGTCATCGGCACGCCACAAAAAGGGACGAATTCAAGTCCCTCATTGACATGGGCCATGCTTTGCGGAAGTCGTCATCGCATGCTGGATGGGCTGGGTGTTACGCCGGTTAGCCGCCGCAGCGGGTGGGACCGGCTCGGCGCAGTCGATTGGCCGATCGCGCGCGCAATGGCGCTCAGCGGCGACTGGCGGACGCCTGTGGTTGTCGCCAAGGCGCTGTCGCGGCTCGGCAATGGACCGATTTATCTGCTCATTCTTGTCGCGCTGATCGTTTTTCGCCCCAAGGGTTCGGAAGCGATCCTGATTTGCGGCGGCGCCAGCATCGTGCTGCTCCATTGCGTCTATCCTTCGATCAAACGATCCGCGGCGCGGCCGCGCCCGCGCGACCTCGGCATCGCCTGTCCAGGGGCGCCGCCGCCGCTTGACCGCTATTCTTTTCCGAGCGGCCATGTGATGACGCTGACGGCGGCTTTGTTTCCGATTGTTCTGGCGGCGCCGGCCGTCTGGCCGGTTGGGCTAGCGACGTGGGGAGCCATGGCCTGGGCGCGGCTGGCGGTCGGCGACCATTTCGCCTCCGACGTTGCGGCTGGAACGGTGATCGGCGCCGGCGTCTCGGGAGCGCTGGCCTATTGGATTGTGACTTGAGCGGCTGACTGGCGCCGGTTGCCAACCGCTCGCCCGACCGCCTTTGGGGGAAGGCGTTTTTTCATGTCGTGGCTCGGCGAGTTCGCCCTCGGCTATGGTTTGCTGGCCGCAGGGGCGCAGGGCTTGAGCATGATGCTCGCAGCGCCCAAGTGCCGCCGTCGCCGGCCGCTCCCTGCGCCCGCCGGCGCGCCGCAGGTGACCATCGTTCAGCCGCTCTGTGGGGTCGAACCTTTTCTTGAGGCGACGCTCGAATCCACCTTCGCGCTCGACTATCCGCAATATGATCTGATCTTCTGCGTGGCGCGCGCCGCCGATCCCGCCGCGCCATTCGCCAAGCGGGCGATCCAGCGCCACCCCGAAAGGCGCGCCCGCTTGCTGATTGGCGATGATCGCGCGTCGCCCAATCCGAAACTCAACAATGTTCTCAAGGGCTGGAAAGCCGCGCGCGGCCCCTGGATCGTCATCGCCGATTCCAACGTGCTGATGCCGCGCGACTATATCCAGCGGCTGATGGCGGCCTGGAAGCCGCGAACCGGCGTCGTCAGCGCGCCGCCGATTGGCGGCGCCGCAGCCTCGCTGGCGGCCGAGTTCGAATGCGCCTTTCTCAACACCTATCAGGCGCGCTGGCAATATGCCGCCAACGCCTGCGGCCTCGGCTTTGCGCAGGGCAAGTCGATGCTGTGGCGGCGCGACATTCTCGAAGCGCAGGGCGGCATCGAGCGGCTCGGCGAGGAAATTGCCGAGGACGCCGCCGCGACCAAACTCGTTCGCCGGGCCAAGTTGCGGCCGCGATTGGCTGCCGGCTCCTTCCCCCAACCCCTTGGCAAGCGGAGTTGGAAAGAGGTCTGGGACCGTCAGGCGCGCTGGGCGCGGCTACGGCGTGCGACATTTCCGCTTTATTTCACGCCGGAATTGCTAACCTCCGGCCTGTTGGCGGTTGGCGCGACGGCGCTGGGCGCCTGGGACCTCGGCTGGCGCGCCGGGCCATGGGCGCTGGGTGTCGCGCTCTTCTGGTATGGGTCCGAGGCTGTCTTTGCCCGCTGGGCGGGCTGGCGCATGCGGCCGGCGACCTTCATCGCCCTGGTGGCGCGAGACGCCGCCCTGCCCTGGCTATGGGCGCAGGCGTGGTCCGTCGACGCCGTCGAATGGCGAGGACACGTCATTTCGGCAGAGCGGCCCAAGCCCTAGACGCAACCGCCGCTTTTGCGGTTCTACCCCACGCCCTCAGCCTGTATGGTCGGCCGCCGCCGATTCCGGCGCGCCTAAGGGGCAAGGTATGCGCATCGAGCCCGCGTTTCTGTTCGATCTCGACGGCACGCTGGTCGACAGCGTCTACCAGCATGTACTCGCCTGGAAATACGCGCTCGACAGCGAAGGAATCGAACTCTCGGTCTGGCGCATTCACCGCAAGATCGGCATGAGCGGCGGGTTGTTCGCCAATCAACTGGTGCGCGAGACCGGACATCCGATCGACGACGACCGCCTCGAACGGCTGCGCATCAAGCACGCCCAGGCCTATCGCGGCATGAGCGAAGCGATCCGGCCGCTGCCCGGCGCCCGCGAATTATTGAGCTTTCTCACCAAGGCGGGAATTCCCTGGGCGATCGCCACCAGCGGGCGTCTGGAGACCGCGGCTGTCAATCTCGCCGCCCTCGGCGTCGATCCGGCCAAGACCGTGGTGGTGACGCGCGATCAGGTCAAATACGCCAAGCCAGACCCCGATCTCTTCCTTGCCGCCGCGGAGCGGCTTGGCGCGCCGATCGAGACGGCGATCGTCGTCGGCGACAGCATCTGGGAC
>SSMV01000015.1 GCA_004799435.1 Bradyrhizobium sp. | reverse complement strand
GCCTGTCGGCGGTCGAACTCACGTCTTTCCTCAATGAATATCTGACGCCGATGACCGACGCGGTGCTCGAACAGTTGGGCACCGTCGACAAATATATGGGCGACGCGATCATGGCCTTCTGGAACGCGCCGCTCGACGATCGCGAGCACGCCGTTCACGCGGTGCGCGCGGCGCTTCACATGCGCAAGCTGCTCGTCGACCTCAATCGCCGATGGACCGACACCGCCTCGCCGACCAATCGCGTTTTTCATCAGGTGAAGTTCGGCGTCGGCCTCAACACCGGCGAATGCTGCGTCGGCAATCTCGGCTCCTCGCGTCGCTTCGACTATTCGGCGATCGGCGATGAGGTGAATATCGCCTCGCGACTCGAAGGTGCGTCGAAAGTGCTCGGCGTCGATATTGTGGCGAGCGCGCCGACGCGCGAGGGCGCGCCAGACTTCGCCTGGCTTGAAATCGACCGCGTTCTGCTCAAGGGCAAGACGCTTCCAACCGCTGTCTTCGCGCTTGCCGGGGGCCCGGAAGTCGCCGCGAGCGCCGATTTCCGCGAACTCGCCAAGCTCCATGAGGACATGCTCGCCGCTTACCGGGAACGTGACTTCCTCGAAGCGGGGCGATTGGCGGGCGAGGCGGCGCAACGCGCGCCCGGCGAGCTCGGCGGCCTCTATATGAATTACTATCTGGAGCGCTTCGCCCTGCTGGCGACGAGCAAACTCGGCGAAGCCTGGGAGCCGGTCTTCGTGCTGGAAACGAAGTGAACGTTAGAGGCGCCCGCTAACGGCGAGCCGCCGCCCGCTCACACCGCCCGGTTGGCGACGCGCAGCCGATGGACGAGCGAGCGCATGACCTTGAGCGCGAAGAAGGGCGTCTGGCTGACGAGAAAAAGGAACTGCCGCTCGTCGACCGCGACGATCTCGACATCGGTGGCGGCGGTGACGGTGGCGCTGCGCGGCTCTTTGTCGATCAGCGCCATCTCGCCGAAAATGCCATTGTCGCCGAGCGTCGCCAGATGCCGGTTGCCGCTGGTGATGTCGACCTGTCCGCTCTTGATGACATAGAGCTCGCTCGCCTTGTCGCCCTCGCGGAAGATGACTTCGCCCTGCTTGAACGCGCGCACCGGCACGCCTGATCCCGCCAGGATGCTGAACTCGACTTCCTCGCTCATGTCTTGATCCCCGCCCAGCCGCGCCCGGTTCTTTTGCGGCGCATCAGAAGGCAATCGAATGACGATTTTATGACAGAGCGCCGCCGGGGCGGCAATCGGCCCGCCTGATGCAGCAATTCCCCGAAAATAACCCTCAGACCAAAAGCTTCCAGCCGCTTCGGTGCGGCGCTGCCAGCAGGGCGGGCCTTAGCCGCGCTCGCGCAGCAGGCGCGACTTGTTGCGGTTCCAGTCGCGCGCCTTGTCGGCTTCGCGCTTGTCATGGAGCTGTTTACCGCGCGCCAGCGCGATGGCGATCTTGGCGCGGCCCTTGTCGTTGAAATAGATGCGCAGCGGCACGATCGTCATGCCTTCGCGCTCGACGCCCTTGGCGAGTTTGGCGATTTCCTTGGCGTGCAGCAGCAGCTTGCGCGGCCGGCGCGGCTCGTGATTGAAGCGGTTGGCTTGGAGATATTCGGGGATATTGGCGTTGAGCAGGTAGAGCTCGCCATTGCGATTGACGCTGGCGTAGCTCTCCGCGACGGTCGCCTTGCCGCTGCGCAGCGATTTTACCTCGGGGCCGGTCAGCATCATGCCGGCCTCGAAAACCTCGCCGATCTCATAATCGTGCCGCGCGCGCCGATTGTCGGCGACGATCTTGTAATTTGGCTTCTCCTTTTCCGCCGCCACTTTGCTCCGCGCCTCTGTCGTATCAGGCGTTGAGCAGGCCGGCGTGGACGAGGCCGCGGCGAATCGCGGCTTCGGTCGCAGGGCCGATCGGCAGCAAGGGGAGCCGGGTTTCGTTCTGAATGCGGCCGAGCAGGCTCAGCGCGTATTTGGCGCCGCTGACGCCGGGCTCGATGAAGATCGCCGCATGCAATGGGGTCAGCCGGTCCTGCAGTTTAAGCGCCTGGGCGAATTCCCCCTTAAGCGCATGTTCCATCAATTCGGCGCAAAGGGCAGGGGCGATATTGGCGGTGACCGAAATGCAACCATGGGCGCCTGCCGCAATGCAGGCCAGCGCCGTCATGTCTTCGCCTGAAAGTTGGATAAAGTCATGGCCCATCGCATGCCGTTGGCGCGAGACGCGGCCGACGTCGCCGGTTGCGTCCTTCACGCCGACGATGTTCTTTAACTCATAGAGCCGCTTCATCGTGTCGACGCTCATATCGACCACGCTGCGCGGCGGGATGTTATAGATGATGATGGGTATGCCGATCGCGTCATTGATCGCCCGGAAGTGATGATAGAGTCCTTCCTGGGTCGGCTTATTGTAATAGGGCGTCACCACCAGCACCGCATCGGCGCCGGCCTTTTCGGCGTGCCGGGCGAGGTCGATCGCCTCGCTGGTGTTGTTGGAGCCGGCGCCGGCGATCACCGGCACGCGCCCGCGCGTCTCGTCGACGCAGATATCGACCAGACGGCGATGCTCTTCGTGCGAGAGCGTCGGGCTTTCGCCCGTCGTGCCGACCGGCACCAGCCCGTGCGAGCCGGACGTGATTTGCCAGTCGATATGGGCCCGGAAGGCGAGCTCGTCGATCCGGCCGTCCCTGAACGGCGTGATCAAGGCCGGCATCGACCCGTGAAACTTCGCCCGCTTTTCCATTTCGCCAGTCCGAATCGTCCGGGAATAGGCGCGGCTCCCGCGCGCCCGGCCAGACACATAAACCCTCGCTGCGACCCGCGAAAGGGGGCTCGATGCCGTGGTTAACGATTGCTCAGCAAAGCCGGCGCATGCTGCGTGGCGAGGCTCTCGCCATGATAGTGTTTCGTTTGGCCGCCGTTGCGGCCGGGCTGAGCGCGTTGTTTGCGGCTGGTCTGGGGTCGGGGATTCACCCTGATCCGACGTCTCCCGCCGCCCGCGTTGTCGCCGCGTTGAGTGCGCGTCTGGAAAGATTCGCGCCGCCCACGCCTGCCCGCCGCCTGGCGGTGGCGATGGCGGCCCGTACGCATTTTGCCTCGCAACCGATCGATTATGGCCCCGTCGCGGCCATCGCGCCGGTTGCGGCGCCAAACGCCAAGCCGTCGCCCGTCTTAACCCCTGTGGTTTCGCCGCCGCAAGTCGTGCAGACGGCGCCTGCCCAGCCGACAGCGACGGCTTCTCCCGTCGCGCCTTCGCCTGCCGCGATTGCCCCGGCCGCGCTTTCCCCAACTGCGTCTGCCCCCGACGCAGCGCCCACCCCGGCCGTCGCCGCCGACGCGACGCCCAAATTGGATGGAACGGCGCTCGCCGCCGCCGCCGCCCTCTATCGCAAGGGCGATCTCGCTGGCGGCGACACGCTTGCCGCCAAAGCCGAGGAGCCCGGCGAACGCGCGGCCTTCGACTGGCTGGCGCTGCGTCTTGCGCCGCGGGCCGACGACAAGCGTCTGGCGGCCTTCGTCGCGCTTCACCCGCATTGGCCCGGGGCCGAATGGGTCCGCGCGACCGAGGAAGCCCATCTTTACGTCGATCACCCCGCCGCAGCCCAGGTCATGGCGCGCCTGGCCGCCGACCCGCCGATCTCGCCAGCCGGCAAGCTGGCGCTGGCGCGCGCGGCGCTTGAAGCGGGGCGGCGCGACGAAGCTGCGGCGATCATCGTTCCGCTCTGGCGCCAGAGCGATCTCGACCCGGTCAACGAGGCGGCGACGCTCAAGGATTTTGCGCCGCTGCTCACGCGCGCCGACCACAAATATCGCGCCGACCGCCTTCTCTATGCCGAGCGCACCGGCGCCGCGCTGCGCGCCGCGGCTTTGGCCGGCCCAGACGTGGTCGCGCTGGCGCAGGCGCGGATTGCGGCGATGACCGGGCCGCTGCCGGCGAAATTGGTCGCCGCCGTGCCGAGCGAATTGCAAAAGGATCCGGGCCTTACTTTCGCGCATGTTCAGGACGCGCGACGTGCGGGCCGTCCGCTCGAGGCCGCGCAATGGATCGCCGAGGCGTCCACCGACGCGGCGGCGCTCATCGATCCCGACAAATGGTGGAGCGAGCGGCGCATGGTGGCGCGCGAGCTGCTCGATGTCGGTCAGCCGCAAAAGGCTTTCGAGCTCTGCGCCGCCACCGCGCCGGCCAGCGTTTCGGCGCGTATCGACGCGGATTTTCACGCCGGCTGGATCGCCTTGCGATTCCTGGGCGAACCGGAAGAGGCGGCGCGCCGCTTCGCCGCCGCAGCGGCGATCGCCGCGACGCCGCTGTCGATCGCCCGCGCGTCCTATTGGCAGGGCAGGGCGGCCGAAGCGCTTGGGCGCGGCGCAGAGGCTCGCGGGTTCTATGAGCGCGCCGCGACATTCCCGATCGCCTATTATGGACAACTCGCCAGCGAGAAGCTCGGCCGCCAGGATCTGAGCTTGCGCGCGCCGCGCGCGGTCGCCGACGCGAGCACGCGGGCCGAGGCGAGCCGGGTCGTCGAATGGCTCTACGCCGCGGGCCTCGACGACATGGCGCTGTCGCTTGCTCTCGCCGCCGGCAGCGAGTGGCGCGACGAGACGCAGATCGCCGCGCTCGCCGCTGTCATCGCCGCCCGTGGCGATCCCGCCGCCAATGTCGTCTTTGGCAAGACGGTCACCGAGCGCGGCTTCGCGCTCGACGCGCTGGGCTTCCCGACCTCGGGCATGCCTTCCTTTGAATCGCTTGCCGGTTCGGCCGATCTGGCGAGCGTCTATGGCGTTGCGCGGCAGGAAAGCCAGTTCGCGACCGCCGCGGCGTCGGGGGCGGGCGCGCGCGGACTGATGCAGGTTCTGCCTTCGACCGCGCAATCGACCGCGCGGCGAGCCGGCGTCGCCTTTGACGCCAATCGGCTGGTGAAAGATCCCGCTTACAACGTGCAGATCGGCGCCGCCTTCCTCGGCCAATTGCTGCAGGACGAGGGCGGCTCGCAGGCTATGGCGCTCGCCGCTTACAACGCCGGCGCGGGGCGCGTCGCGCAATGGGTCGCCGCCTATGGCGACCCGCGCTCCGGCAAGATCGATCCGGTCGATTGGGTCGAGCGCATCCCCTTCGACGAGACGCGCGATTATGTCGAGCGGGTCAGCGAAAACATTGGCGTCTATCGCGCGCGCTTCGCCGCCGCTTCCGCGGCGGCGGCGCAAACCGCCGCCGAATAGGCGCGCCTTCGCTTAATTCGACGACAGCGCGACCAGCGTCGGTTCGACGCGATAGACGTCGGGGAAGAGGCGCTTCAGGTTCGCGACCTTCGGCAGATCATTGTAGACGATATAGGGATAGTCCGGGTGGGTCGTCAGGAAGTTCTGATGATAGCCCTCGGCCGGGTAGAAGGTCTTGCCCGGCTCGATCGTCGTGACGATGGCGGCGGGGAAGATATGTGTGGCGTTGAGCTGTGCGATATAGGCCTTGGCGATGCGCGCCTGATCGGCGCTTTGCGGGAAGATCGTCGAGCGATATTGCGTGCCGTAATCGGGGCCCTGATGGTTGAACTCGGTCGGATCATGGGCGACCGAGAAATAGATTTGCAGCAGATGGCCGAGTGAAATCTGGCGCGGATCGAAAGTGATCTGCACCGATTCCGCATGGCCCGTGTCGTTCTCGCCGACCATCTCGTAGTGCGCGGTCGCCTGTTCGCCGCCCGTGTAACCCGACACAGCGTTGGTGACGCCCTTGACGTGCTGGAACACGCCTTGAACACCCCAGAAGCAGCCGCCGGCCAGCACCACGACTTCCGACGTCGCCTGCGGCGCGACGGCCTCGTCGAGCGTGGGAGCGGGAATGACCGCCGCCTCTTCGGCGGCGGGACCACGCGTTCCTACCGCGAAACTCGCCAGCAGAATGAGCGCGGCGAGGACGGCGGTGGGGCGCAGGCGTCGCGCTAAGCCAGCGACCGCGCCAGTGTCGAGCGATGAGGTCATTCTATGTCTCCTCTTATCAGCCGAAGGTGAATGTGTAGGCTTGCACGCCGGGGTCGAGGAACATGATCTCGAACGTATGGTCGCCGCCGGCGCCGTCGTGTTGGCGCACAAGCTGGTAGAGCCGCTGACCGTCGACGACGCCTTCGCCCTGAGCGTTGACGTCCGCGCCGCGATTGTCGTCGCCTGGCGCTGCGCCGTCGATCGTCACGCGAAAGCGCACCGGCGTGCCGTCGGCCTTCGGGCCCAACACCATATGCAGGTCGCGGGCATGGAAGCGGAAGGCGAGGACGCCGTCCTTGTCGTCGAGAACGGCGTTTTCCGAGGCGACCGTCCAGTCGCCTGACAGACCCCATTCGTTGAGGCGCAAGCCTTGTGGAATTGCATAGACGTGGCGCGCATCCGAAACGGCGCCGCCGACCGAAGCGAAATTCTGCGCGCGGTCGTAGCCAAGATAGGTTTCCGGCGATTGCACGTCGCGCATATCGGCGGCGACTTCGGCGCCCGACGCATTCACCGAGACCACGCCGGCAGGCACATTTGCGGCGCCGGCTTCGGCAAGCAATTGCTGGATGACGCGCTCGTCGCCGTCATAATCGCCTTCGCCGAAATGGTTGTGGCGCAGACGTCCCTGAGCGTCGACGAAATAGAGCGCCGGCCAATATTGGTTCTGGAAGGCGCGCCAGATGATGTAGTCATTGTCGATGGCGACCGGATAGCCGATCTTGAGGTCGGCGACGGCCTTGCGCACATTGTCGGCGTTGCGCTCGAAGGCGAATTCCGGCGCATGCACGCCGATCACCACCAGTCCGCGATCGCGATATTTCTCCGCCCAGGCCCTGACATAGGGAATCTCGCGCAGGCAGTTGATGCAGGAATAGGTCCAGAAATCGACAAGGACGACCTTGCCCTTCAAGGCGTCGCCGGTCAGCGGCGGTGAATTCAGCCATTCCGTTGCGCCGGCGAGCGCCGGCGCCGGCCCCATGTCCGGCAGGGCTACAGCCGGCGCGGGCTTGGGTCCCGCCGCCGGATCGGCGCGCATCATCATGGCGGGCGAGCCGCTCATCATCGCAGTGTCGCCGCCCTTCATCGCAGTGTCGCCGCCCCTCATCGCCGGGGCGCCAGTCATCGCCGCCTGGGGGCCAACCATCGCCATCGGCGCATTGGCGGCCGTGGCCTTCGCGGGGGCGAACCTGTCGACGATGCCCTGTTCGAGCGAGGCCGTGCCGGAAAGCGAAACCTGCGTCAGCAACCCGGTGTCGAGGCCGAGCGCAATCGCCGCGACGCTGACCAGCACCAACGCGCCCAGCCCACGGCGGATCCATTCGCCGGCGCCGAGCGAGCGTTTCATGAGGGTGAAAACGCGTCCACCGACAACGAGCGCGAGCGCCAGCGAGGTCGCCGCTCCGGCCGCGTAGGCAAAGAGCAGCAATGTCGTCTGCGCGCTCGGGCCCTGGAGGGCCGCGCCAGTCAAAATGAGGCCGAGCACCGGGCCGGCGCAGGGGGCCCACAGCAGGCCGGTGGCGACGCCGAGGAGAAGGGAGGGGAGAAGCGTCGCGCCGTGCGTCTCGGCGCTTTTATCGGCCGAAGCCGAGAGACGCGCGCCGAGCGCCACCAGCGGCCGCATGGCGTGGTCGGCGAGGCTGGGAAAGAGCAACGTCAGCCCGAACAGGGCGACCAGCGCGAGCGCGACAATGCGGCCATATTCATTGGCCGCCACCGCCCAGCCGCCGGCCACCGCCGCCAGAGTCGCAACCAGGGTGAAGGCGGCCGCCATGCCGACGAGCATCGGCAAGCCGTTGCGCAGGAACGGCTGCCCCGCTCTCGCGAAAACGAAGGGCAGAACCGGCAGGATGCAGGGGCTGACAATCGTCAAGACGCCGCCGAGATAGGCAAGCACAATCAAAGGCATAATCGGCGATCCTTAAGTTCAGGCTTGAGCGGGGCGGAAGCTCAGCGCGACGCCGTTCATGCAATAGCGGAGGCCGGTCGGCTTGGGCCCGTCGTCGAACACATGGCCGAGATGGCCGCCGCATCGACTGCAGGCGACGGCGGTGCGGAGCATGCCGAACGTCGTGTCGCGGGTCTCGGCGACAGCCTTGTCGATCGGCGCCCAGAAGCTTGGCCAGCCGGTGCCGCTGTCGAACTTGGTTTCTGACAGGAAGAGGTCGAGCGCACATCCGGCGCAGACGAAGGTTCCCTTTCGCTCCTCATGTAGCAGCGGGCTGGTGAAAGGGGTCTCCGTCCCCGCTTGCCGCAGCACCTCATATTGGTCTGACGTCAACAGCTTGCGCCATTCGTCGTCGCTATGGGTGACCGCGAAAACCTCTGCGGCGCGCGCTTCGCCGGGCAGGCGACGCCAAAGGAGAGCTGTCGCCGCCGCAAGCCCCGCCGCGCTTCCCGCGCCAAGGAAGAAACGTCTCGTCGTCATCTGATGACCTCCCAAGCTTCGCCGTAGGGCCCTGTCGAGGATCAATACGACGCTTAGCGGCATGTTGTTACATGGCGGGGGTCGATCAAGGGCATTTGATCGCGCTCCGCGGAGACCGCCATGCCGGCGCAAAGGGCGTCATTCCCGCGAAACGGGAATCCAGTCTTATAGCGCGTGGTCTTTAGGCGGATGCGGAACGCCTGGATGCCCGCTTTTGCGGGCATGACACGAACCAAGCGCCCGCGTCGCTATGCTGGCTTGGGGAACGCGTTGCGGCGGCTGCTAGGCGGCGCGCTCGATCGCGATCGAGGCGAGCTGCGCCGCCATCTGCATCAGCTTGAGTTCGGATTCGTCGGGTTCGCGAACCGAATGGGCGAATATGCCCAGCACGCCGAGCGGCGTTCCCGATCGCGAGCCAATTGGCGTCGCCCAGCATCCCCGGACGCCATGCTTTAAGAAAAACGCCCGATGGTCGCGCCACGACGGATCGGCCGCGATGTCGGGGACAATCACCGTCTCGCCGTCATGGATCGCCGGTTGTAGCGGCCCGGCGAGCAAGGCCGCCCGACGATCCTGGATCGCGCGCTGCGTGACTTCCCCGACCCGCGGTTGCTCGCCTGAGACTAGAATGATCGACGCAACCGCGCCATGCGACTGCGATTCGACGAGATCCGCAAGCTCGGCGAGAACGTCGGGGGCCGGAGCGCCGCCGACGATCATTTCAATGATGCCGGCCTGGCCCTCGCGCAGCGCCTCCGCCAGCCGGCGACGCGTGATGTCGCGCGAGACGCCGGTGACGCCGACGACGTCGCCCCCTTCGTTGCGCAGCGGCGCTTTGGTCGTCGCGATCCATAATTTTTCGCCGTTCGCGTCGAGCACATATTCCTCGCTGTCGATCATCGGCCGGCCGGACTCGATGACGCGGCGCTCGTCGGCCAGAAATTTCTGCGCGGTTTCCCATGGGCAAAGTTCGCGGTCGGACTTTCCGACCAGATCCTGCGACCGCGAATAGCCCATACGCAGCGCGGTCGCCCGATTTGCGATAACGAAGCGGCTCTCGGCGTCCTTGACCCAAAGATT
>SSMV01000149.1 GCA_004799435.1 Bradyrhizobium sp. | reverse complement strand
AACGCCGTCCACCACCTTCGCGTATAGGTTCGCGAGAGCGCTTCGTTCACACGCCTGAAAAAAGAGAGGAACGAACGAGATGATGGAAACGCCGTCCACCACCTTCGCGTATAGGTTCGCGAGAGCGCTTCGTTCACACGCCTGAAAAAAGAGAGGAACGAACGAGATGATGGATATGACGACAATGTCGACCGGAATGATAGTGGCAATGGGGATTGGCTGCCTCATCGTTCTCGCGTTTCTGCTATTTGGGATCGCTGCCTTCATCAAGTATCTGCGCTCCTAGGATCGTCTTAGCGCTTCGTCAGCGCAACGAAAAGCCGCCGCCAACGTTTACCGAAGCTTGGCGTTGTCACTCATGCGCGCTGCTGGCGAGAAAAACCTCCTGGAGAATACGGATGGGCTTTTACAACGCGTGGCTGTTTCCGCGGGTGGTCGACCTTGTGATGCAGCAGAAGGAAATGACGCCCTTTCGCGAACGGATCGGAAAAGCCGCTAGCGGCCGGGTGCTCGATATCGGTATTGGGTCGGGATTGAATTTGCCGTTCTACGGACAGCGGGCCGATCATGTTTATGGCGTTGATCCCTCGGCGGGACTGCTGCATCTCGCCGAGGAGCGCGCCCATAAGACCTCGGTTCCGGTCGAGCTTCTGCGCGGCTCAGGAGAGGCTTTGCCACTGGACGACAAGAGCATCGACACGGCGGTGATGACGTTCACGCTGTGCACGGTCGACGACGCCGCCAAGACCCTCTCGGAGATACGGCGGGTCCTCAAACCCGAGGGCGTGCTGCTCTTCGCCGAACACGGTCGTGCGCCGGAGGTTGGCGTGGCGCGTTGGCAGGACAGGATAACGCCGGTATGGAAGCGTGTTGCAGGCGGCTGCCGTCTCAATCGCAAACCGGATGACTTGATGCAGGCCGCCGGTTTTCGAATTGAAGGCCTGGAGACCGGTTATCTCAAAGGGCCGCGACCGATGGGGTTTGTCTATTCCGGCAGCGCTCGCCCAAGCTGAACTCTCGCGGCTCCATTGGGTCAGCCAGGACGCGTCTTTGGTCGCGGCCAAGCCGGATGTGGAACCGATGTCGGCAGCCAAACATTTAGAAACGTAAGGCTGCGCAGCCCCGCTGCCACGCCAATGGCGATTTCGAGGCGGACGATCGGAAATGGTGCGGTCGTCCTTGACAACCGAAGTGCGCTTAGGCGCCGCAGGAACGCCAGCCGTGGCAACCAATACGATTCCTGGGAAAGCGGCGGCATGACTGATCGCGCCGCATCCGCGGGTGTGCCGGCGAGCACGATGGCGGTCCTAATGGCGTCGGTGTTCGCGGTGTCGATGGGTTTCGGCGTAGTGCTGCCGCTCCTTCCGTATCTCATCGAGCGACTGCTTGGCGCGGGCGGCAATGCGGCGCAAATCTCCCGCGCGACCGGCCTGTTGACCGGGCTCTATATGCTGTCGCTGTTTCTTTTTGCACCGCTGTGGGGATACTTGTCCGATAGATTTGGACGCCGACCCGTCCTTCTGATCGGGCTAATCGGGTTCGGCGCGACGATGTTGACCTTTGCCTTCATCGAGAACCTGTTGGCGGTCTATGCCGAACGTTTCCTGAGCGGCATGTTTGCAGCCGCGGTCACGCCGGTTGCGCTGGCGACCATCGGGGATCTCACGGCGACAGATGATGTGCGGGCGCGCCGACTAACCTTTGTGAGTCTTGCCGGAATCAGCGGGTTTCTACTCGGCCCCATGGTGGGCGTGTTAATTCCGCGCGGCGCCGCCAACGTGCCGCCAATTGTCGGAATGGCAGACTCGCTTGCCCTCCCGTTGGCGGGAACCGCGATTTTTTCCCTTCTCGTCGCCGTCGCCGCTGGGATGACGATCCCGGGAACGAAGCGTGACGCTACCGCCTTGCAGCGAGGTCGACCCACAGCGAAATCGGCCGCCTGGCTCGTCCCAAAGATGCTCGCGCTCGCGTTCATTGTCTCCGCCGGAATGGCCGTATTCGACGTTGGATTGGCGCTTCGCGGAAAGCAGGAACTCAAGTTGACCCAATTCCAGATCGCCATGATGTTCACCTTATGCAGTCTGGTGATGTTCGTCGTACAGGCCATCGTGTTCTCGCCCTGGATTAAGTCCGAAACGACACGCTGGCTCATCGCGCCCGCCCTCGCGGTCCAGGCTACCGCGTTGCTCCTCGCACCCCGCACGCCCGATTTCACGCTCATGCTAGTTGTTATCGGAGCGATTGCGGCGAGCACCGGCATTCTCTCTCCGATCCTGACTTATTGGATTTCGAATGAGGCCCGCAAGGCACAGGGAGCCGAACTCGGCAAGCAAACCTCCGCAGCGAGTCTTGGCGCAGCTGCAGGGTCGGCGGCAGGCGGCCTGTTGTTCGATTTTGCGCCGGTGCCTGGGGCCGCATCCCTGCTCGTCGGCGCCCTAACCATTTTGGGCGTTCTACTGAGCCTCGGTCTTCCCCTCCTGCTCGTGCCTCGGAAGCTGTGCGATGCTAACGGTCGCCTTTGGTGAAGCCCCATGCTTCAGGAGAAAGGAGCACGTCATAACATCGAATGACGAGACTGTTGCCGAATTCGAAGACCATCACGGAGCCGAAACCGCGATCCTCAGGCTCGCCGCAGGCGGGGCTCGTCATCAAGCATTTCGGCGTCCTCGGCAAGGCGATCACTCGGAAGAGAAAGTAGTCTCCGCGCCGAAGCCAATAGTGACAAATACCGGCGCAAGCCAATACGCGCGGCTTCCTAACCCCTCCCGTCAAGCGCTCATCCGACGGACCCGCGACCTCACGCGTCGCTCGCATGGCCTGCGGCAGTTTGCGCCCTCCATAAAATCCAGGAGACGATCGTCATGCCAGGCCACCAGCGGGGTCGCAAATGACCGTACCCCTTCTGGCCGCCAGCGGTATCCGCAAGAGCTTCGGTGCGGTTGAAGCGTTGGTCGGTGTTTCGCTCACGGTGTGCTCGGGGAAAGTGACCTGCCTTTTGGGCGACAACGGCGCCGGAAAATCGACTCTGATCAAGATTCTCTCGGGCGTTCAGCAACCAGATGGCGGCGAGATCCGTGTCGATGGGCAATTGGTGAGGTTCGGCTCGGCCAAGGATGCGCTTGACCGCGGCATCGCGACGGTTTTCCAGGATCTGGCGGTGGCGCCCGTAATGCCGATCTACCGCAACTTCTTTCTGGGGCGCGAACCGCTGCGGGGATGGGGTCTGTTTCAGGTGTTTGCGAAGAGCGAAGCTGTGCTGCGAACGAGCGCAGAGATTGCGCGTTTCGGCATCGCAGTCGATGACGTCACGCGGCCGATCGCGACGCTTTCGGGTGGTGAGCGCCAGTCAGTGGCCATCGCCCGCGCTATCCATTTCGGCGCCAAGGTACTCATCCTCGATGAGCCAACCTCCGCGCTTGGCGTGAGGGAGTCCGAGATCGTTCTGCATTCATTCACCGAGCGCGCGAGCGCGAGATTGGCATCGTGTTCATTACCCATAATGGCGCCACGCATGGCTGATCGGAGACAGCTTCGAAATCCTGAAGCGGAGAAGGGCCTCACAAGCGTTCGAAAAGGCCGAGATTAGCAAAGACCGGCTCTTGATCGAGATGGCCGGTGGCGAGGACCTCAATCAGCTCGAAGCGGCGCTCAGCGCCAACTAAGCGCGCACGCCGGCGTGCAGGGCGGCCAGCAGACGGGTCGCCCGCAAGTCTTCGCCATCGATCAGCCGGTTCATAGAATATGAGAATCCAATGCCGTGGCTGGGCCAGGCGCCGTGCACGCTACCACCCGCCCCGCCATGGCCGAAGCCATCCGCGGGAGGCCCGAACTGCCGGGTTTCTGTCTGCAAAGCGAATCCGATTCCGAAACGCCGGTGCTCGTCATTGAGAGCGTCCCATCCGTCAGACAGCGTCTGCGCACCAAGCTTCAACGTCTCGGATCGGATCAGTGGAGCGCCACCCGAAGCCAGAATTGCATAAAGGCTCGCAATCGAACGGGCGGCGCCGATTGCTCCGGCCCCTGGCACTTCGACTGCATGCAAGGAACGGGCGTTCCATTTGGCGAAATCCGGCCCGAAGAGCGGCGGATTGTACCAAATTGCAGTCTGCAACGAATCGGCGGCGCGTTGCTCTTGGTTCGGGATGACGAGGTTCTTGTTGGCATAGCCCCAGACGCCATCACCTTCCAGTGTGGCGACGCGGGTCTCGTGCTCAGCAGGCAGGCCGAACCAGATATCAAGGTCGAGAGGGCGAGCGATCTCTTCCGCGAAAAATCTGCCAAGGCTTCGACCATCGACTTGGCGGAGTAACTCGCCGCAGAGCCAACCATATGTCATTGGGTGATAGGTTAAGCCTGCTCGAGGATCAGAGAATGGCGGCTGCCGCTCGAGCTTGCGGGCCATCAACTGGTCATCGAGCATGTCCTCCCACGTTGTCGGCTCATCGATGCCGGCGAGCCGCGACCTGTGCGAAAGGATGTGACGCACGAGAATCTCGGGTTTGCCGAATGCAGGCCAATGCCGGTTAACGGAATCATTGAGCGCAATCTGGCCGCGATCAATCAGCATTAGCATGCAAATGGCGGTCAGACCCTTACTGCCCGAGTAGATGAGCTGTAGAGTGTCTTCGCGCCAAAGCCGGGCCAATCCCCGATCTGCAAATCCCCCCCAGAGATCGACAAGTTTCTCTCGACCGCGCCAAGCAGAAAACGCGGCGCCCACTTCCAAGCCCTCGGTGAAGTTTTGGGTGAAGGCCCGGCGGACTCCTTCGAGGCCAGGAGCAACCGTACCGTGAATCGCCTTAGACAATTGCGATCGCCGCCTTTTCCAGGGCCGCCCAATCTACGTCGGGGCCAATGCCAGGCGTCTCAGGGACGGTGATGAAGCCATCGCCCGATCCAGGCAATCCTTTGCGCCAACGAAAGGGCGTCGCTGGGTGGTCGTCGGCCACAACGTAGCAACGGATATCCGTGATTCGCATGGGTCCCCGTACTGGCCATTGCATGCGTTATACAACTACCCTAACATGGAGGGGATGGATGCGCCAGTCTCGATAGGCGAGCGGCGCCAGCTATTGGGAGGAATTTCATGAAGCCGCATTTCGGCAGGATGAGCGGCATTGCCGTCGTCATGGGTCTGATGCTGACCGGCGGCGCCGCGATCGCATCGGACAATCACATCGTCGTAGCGCCGGGCGGGCCCCATCCCTATTTTGCGGTCTGGGAACAAGCGGCGGCTGACGCGCAAAAAGATTTCGGCATCGCTTCCGTCAAATATCGCGTTCCCTCGGATTGGAAACTCGAGTTGCAGACGGAATTGATGGAGAGCTTGGCCTCACAGGGCGTCAATGGCCTGGGCATCTTTCCCGGCGACCCGGTCGGCGTGAACTCGACGATCGCCGAGTTGAAAACTAGGGGCATCCCGGTGGTCACGCTCGGCGGCTGTGCGCAGGATCCGACCGACGCGGTATTCTGCTTCGCGACCGACCCCTACAAGACGACCTATACGATGACCAAGGCCCTGATTGCGGCCATTGGCGGCAAGGGCAACATCGTCCACATTACCGGCCAGATCATCGACACCAACACCAAGCTGCGCGAGGACGCGGTTCAGAAGGCCATCGACGAGACCAACGGCGCCGTCAAGCTACTGCAGACCGTCGCCGATACCGACCTCGATCCGACCGTCGCCGACCAGAAGATCAGCGCGCTGTTCGCGGCTAGCAAGGACCAGATCGACGGCATTATTGCGACCGCCCACAATTCCTCGGCGGTCACTGCAAAGCAACTCCGCAGCCTCGGCGACAAGCGGATCAAGTTCATCGGCTTCGACGACGACCAGGCAGTGCTCGACGACATCAAGGACGGTTTTGCTTTCGGTACCTATCTCCAGAACGCCTATGGGCAGGCCTATCTCGGCGCCTATGCCCTCGATCTGCTGGCTTCCAAGACGTGCACGATGAAGGCCGACGCGCCGTGGGATAAGTCGCCCCAGACGGTGCACTTCATCGACTCCGGCGTACTCAAGGTGACGGCTGACAATCTCGCCACCGCCAAGGATGAGATGAAGAAGATGGCCACCGGCATCCAATCCAAGTTCAAGGCTACCTACCTGAACTGCAAATAGCCCTCCGAGGGCTCCATCCCGGCGGGGGCAGCCGTCTCCGCCGGGCTTCCACTGTTGCAACGCTCCGCCGGCAACTCCACAATCACTACAGAATCGAGGGGGAGCGTTGTGAGCACAACAGACCTTGCGCCGACACCGCGCGCCCGTTTTGAGATTGCCCCACAGCTCGGCCTGGCCATTATTGTCGGCCTGCTGGTCGTTGTCTTCGCTTGGAAGCAGCCGGGGTTCGTCTCGTCGTTCAATCTCTTCGGAATGGGCCGCTCTCTTGCAGTCGACGTCACCGTAGGTTTCAGCCAGATGGCCGTGCTGGCGACCGGCGGTATGAACCTGGCGGTTGGTTCGATCGGTGTTTGCTCGGTGATGTTCGCCGGCTACCTGATGCAGGATCTTGGTCTCCCGGTTCCTCTCGCCTTCCTGCTCGCTGTGATGCTCGGCGGGCTTTTGGGATGGCTCAACGGCTTCACCATCGTTCGCTCGGGCGTCAATGCGTTCATCGTCACGCTGGCGAGCGCGAACCTCTATTCGGGCGCGATGCTGATTCTCACCAAGGCTCAGCCGATCAATGTCCTGCCCCCGATCGTCAGTAGCATCGGCTCCTATGAGATCTTGGGCTACGCTTCGCCTGCGCTGGTCGTCGCACTGGTCATCGGCCTAGCGCTCTATGTCTTCTATCGCTATTCCGTGCCCGGCAAGGAAACCCTGATGGCCGGCGCCAACGCGCGCGCGGCGAGCATGTCCGGGATCGCGGTTAGCCGCTCGATCATCCTCGCCCATGTGTTGTCGGGCGTATTGGCCGGCGTCGCGGGCCTCATGGTTGTTGCGCGGGTCGGCGCCGCCATGCCCGCCGTAGGCGGCGAGGACTGGCTCCTGCCCTCGTTCCTGGCCCCGGTGCTCGGTGGAACGGCGCTCGCCGGCGGGTTCGTGTCGGTGGTGGGCACGTTCCTCGGCGCCATGCTGGTCACGGTTATTCGCAGCGGCCTCCTGTTTGTGAACATAAGCAATTTCTGGCTTCAGCTTTTCCTTGGCCTCTTTCTTCTCGCCGCCGTGCTCGCGCAACGCTATCGCGGCCTGTTCCGAATGAGGTTAACGTGATCGGCTTCCGGAAGTTCGCCAGCCAGGAATGGGCCGGGCTCGCCGCTATTTTCGTGCTCGGATCTGCATTAGCCGCATTCCTGTCTCCGAGCTTTCTCACCGAGTACAACATCTATGTGATGCTGCGCAGCGCCTCTGTTGAGCTGCTGGTTGCGTTCTCGCAGATGATCGTGCTGGCGATCGGCCAGATGAACCTTGCGGTCGGCGCGCTCGGGGGGCTGGTCGCGGTGCTATTCGGCGCGATGCTGCAATTGCTTGGCTTGCCATTGCCGCTAGCGATTCTCATTGCTCTGCTGATCGGGATCGTCGGCGGTTTCATCAACGGCTTGCTGACCACGCGTACAGGAATCAACGGATTCATCATCACTCTGGCGACGGGATCGGCGTTCACCGGGATCAATTTGGGCCTTACCGAGAGTCGACCGTTTCACGGCATTCCCGTTGAGTTCGTCGCGCTCGGCGACAGCCGCTGGAGCTTTGTTCCCGCGTTGCTCTGGCCGCCTCTGATCGTCGCCCCGCTGCTGGCGATTTTCCTCTATCGCACGAAGTCAGGCCGCAAGCTGCTCGCCGTCGGCGGAAATATGCGAGCCGCGGAGCTGTCGGGCATATCAGCGAACGCAATGATCATCGTGGCGCACGCGATCTCGGGCGGACTGGCGGGCCTCGCCGCCGTGCTTGCGGTTTCCCAACTTGGCGCCGCGCAGCCGGAAATCGGCAGCACGTGGCTTCTGATCTCCTTCGCTGGTCCGATCATCGGCGGAACGGCGCTCGCTGGAGGATATGTCTCGATCCTAGGCGCCATGCTGGCGGTTCTGGTGATCGCCCTGATCGAGAACATGCTCGTGCTGATGAAGGTTGACCCCTATTGGGTCCGATTCGCCCTAGGCGGCCTGGTGCTCGTCACTGTCGGCGTCAACCGTTGGCGCGCCCACCAGATGGGGCGAAACTGACATGCGTCTAAGCATCGTGAATGTCAGCAAGACATTCCCCAGCGTGAAGGCGCTGGACGACGTTTCGATGGAATTTGCGCCTGGCGAGGTGCATGCGCTGATGGGGGAGAACGGCGCCGGCAAATCGACGTTGCTCAAGATCGTCACCGGGCTTTATCGCCCCGATGCCGGCTTGCTTAAGCTCGACGGCGAGCTCGTCGAATTTTTTTCGCCGCGCGACGCCCTCGCGGCGGGAATAGGCGCCGTGCATCAGGAACGAAACCTCGTGCCGCGCTTTTCTGTCGGCGAAAACATTCTGCTCGAGCATCCTCCGGGTCGTCGCGGCTTTATCGACTACGGCGCGATCTACGATCGAGCGCGCGTATTGCTCGAACTGCTCGATCCCGGGATCGATGTCCGCGCCGAGGTCGCCACGCTGTCTGTGGCGCAGATGCAAATTGTCGAAATCGCAAAAGCGCTGTCGCTGAATGCGCGCGTACTGCTGCTTGACGAGCCGACCGCCTCGATCACCGACCACGAGGCGGAGGCGCTGTTTAAAGTCATCGCCAGGCTCAAGGCTGAAGGCGTCGCCATTGTGTTCGTTAGCCACAAGCTCGACGAAGTGCTCACAATTTCCGATCGCGTGACGGTGCTGCGCGACGGCCGAGTCATGGCTTCAGGCGAAGCGATCGCGGAAATGTCGCGTCGTCGCTTGGTGTCTCTGATGATCGGGCGAGAAGAGCGGATCGCCGATGTCGCTGGCGGGGCCAAGCAAGGAAAGGTGGCGCTCGAACTCAGGGAGATTGCGACGTCCTATGGCCACTCCGGAATAAATCTGCGGCTGCATGAAGCTGAAATTCTTGGACTCTATGGTCTGGTCGGCGCCGGGCGCTCCGAACTCGCCCGCAGCATTATTGGCGACGGTCGGATCACCGGCGGGGCGATATGTGTCGGCGACCGGCCGGCGCGGATCCGGAACCCAAACGAGGCCTTGCGGCGTCATCGTATCGGCTACGTCAGTGAAGACCGCAAAGGCGAGGGCCTCGTGCTCAGCCATTCCATCGTTTCCAATATTGCGGTCACCATCTGGCGGCGCATCGCGACGCGATTGTGGCTGATCCCACCCGTTGTTGAACGGAACGCAGTGACGCCCCAAGTGCAGCGGCTGGCGATCAAGAGCTTTTCGCTCGACCAGACAGTGGACACTTTATCGGGCGGCAATCAGCAGAAGGTCTCGTTGGCGAAATGGCTTGCGGCGAAAACGGACATCTTGCTCATCGACGAGCCGACAGTCGGCATCGACATCAAGACCAAGGTGGAGCTTCATGAACTCATCGCGCAGATTGCTCGAGATGGGGCCGCGGTGTTGTTGATTTCCAGCGACATGGCTGAAATGATAACTTTGGCGGATCGGATCTTAGTGATGCACAATTTCGCGGTCGTCGGCGAGTTCGTCAACGACAGGATCTACGAGAACGGGAGTGAGGCGATAATGTCCGCCATTCACGCCGCGGAGAAAGATCGAAAGCACCTCCATGACCGTGCAGCCATCGCCTGAAGCGCGCCCTCTATATAACCTCATTTATGAGGCGCTTCGCGAGCATTTGCTGGACGGCAGCTTTCCTCCGGGGCTCGTGTTTGGCCAATCCGCTGTAGCGCGCGCCTTCCGTTCAAGCCGGGTTCCTGCGGCGGCGGCGTTGCGACGACTCAAAGAGGAAGGTCTTCTCAAGACTTTCGCTGGCGATGGTTTGCTTGCATGGAGCGATGAGACGAAAAAACCGCTGCGAATGGAGTTCCTCGATGCGGGGCTGCGCCTTCCGCATTTGGTCGCTGGCGGTGTTGACGTCCGCAATTATCACGGGCGGATCTATCCGCAAGTCGAGCACACGATCGCGGCTCTGCTCGCGTTTGGCAGATTTCTTGTGAATGAGACGGCCTTGGCGGGACATTACGGGGTTAGCCGCACCGTTGCGCACGAAGTGCTGACGCGCCTGGAGCGTACGGGATTGATCGTGAGGGAGAGCAATCAGCGGTGGTACGCCGGCCCGCTCACGACTGATCGTTTGCGCAACCACTTCGAGATGCGTTGGTTGCTCGAGCCGCAGGCGCTGGGTCAGTCGATGGATAAGCTCGACCAGAAAATTGTCGCTCAGCGACGGGCCCACGTTGTGAAGGCGGCAAAGCAACGTTTCACCGCCCTTCGTCTTGAGCGCCTTGAGAGTGAGTTCCATGTCTTGACCGTTTTGCATTGCGCGAACGAGCAGATGGTGGACGCAATCCGACGCAGCCAACTTCCTCTGATCCCCACCCATTCGACATTCGCGCTCACGGCCCGTGACGACGAGCTTGGCAGGATGCTCAATGACCATTTGGAAATCTATGATTTGATCTTGGCGGGGAGAAAATCTGCCGCCATGAGCGCGCTGGAGAATCACATAAGGCGAGGGCTTAACCCAAACATAGAGCGCTTACGCAACATTGGCGGCCTTCCCGACACTCTCCGGCCTCCCTTTTTGACCCTTGCCGATTAGCTGTCATGAGCAAAGAGATCTATCCTGCTCTCGCTCGAGAACTTATCAACATCGATGTTCTGCGTTGTAAGCAGGACCGCCTTGGTATTAGGCTCGGCAGTTTTCAAAAGCCTAGAAAGCAAGTTTGGTGTCCGCGGGGACGGACGACTTGCCGGTCAAGGCCGGCGCCATTGTCCTTGACGATGCGCACGTCGCCCTGACCTCGGTCCGCGAAGCCTACACCCTGACCATTCCCGTGAAAGTTCATGCCGACGTCTATGCCGACCTCGCCGGCCGATTTCGTGTTGCCTTTCGAGATGTCGGGCGCAGCGGCGCCTTCTCCGACATTACGAACGGCAAAGATTACGGCATCGTCGAAGTGCCGAGCTGGCCGTGGAACCGCAAACTCCCGGAAGTGCAGGACTATCTCTCATAACGCGTCGACGGAATCGATCCCTATGTCTGGCCGTTCTTGCGCGACACTCTCGCCTTCTGCCATTGCCTCTTCAGCCGCACCGCCGTGGCGATCACACCAATTTCCCCCTGTCGGTCTTGTCCCTACCTTCGAAGATTATCCACGCCGTATCTACATGTCCGCCATCCGCAGGTTCGAATCCTGGCGCCCCAGCCACGGACCCCGCTAGCCAGCGCGATGTCGCATCGCTTCGACGAAACGCTGAAAGGCGGGCGAAGCGTGATGGCGGCTCGGATAATAGAGGTGGTAGCCGACGAAACTCGGCATCCAGTCCTCCAGCACCTGAATGAGCCTTCCCGATCTCAGGCCCTCCGCGGCCATGTCCTCGGGCACGCAGCCAAGGCCATGGCCTTCGAGCACGGCGGCGAGGATATAGGCGCTGCTGCTGAAGGCGAGCTGGCCCTCGACCCTTACATTGAGACGACGGCCGCGCTTCTCAAACTCCCAGGCATAGAGTCCGCCGTGGGCGACAAGGCGCAGATTGACGCCCTTATGCGCCGTCAGATCGCCGGGCGTTTTGGGTCGTTTGCGTGTCTCGAAATAGGCAGGCGAGCCGACCACCGCCATGCGCCAGTCGGCTCCGATGCGCACGGCGATCATGTCTCTGGCGACCTGTTCGCCCAGACGCACGCCGGCGTCGAAGCCGCGCGCGACAATGTCGACAAGACCGTTCTCGACTTCGATCTCGACCTTGATGTCAGGAAATTCGGCGGCGAAACCGTCAAGGCGCGGCCAAAGCGCGGTCCTGAGCGCATGCTCGCCGGCGCTGAGGCGGATCGTTCCCGCCGGCTTTTCGCGCAGCGCGCTCAGCGCGTCGAGCTCGGCTTCGATCTCCTCGAAGCGCGGCTGAACGGTCGCCAGCAGCCGCGCGCCCGCTTCGGTCGGCGCGACGCTGCGGGTGGTGCGGCTCAAAAGCCGGATTCCCAGCCGATCCTCCAGCTTTTTCAGCGTATGGCTGAGCGCCGATTGCGAGACGCCAAGCCTGGCTGAGGCCTTGGTGAAACTGCGCTCGCGCGCCACGGCGACCAGCGCCGCCAGATCGGAAATGTCTTGGCGCGACATTTATGAATATTCCTCATAAGTACGTCCGCATAATACCATCTAACCGCATAGAGGGAAGACTGCTAAATCCTATCCGCAAGAAGGAAGCTGGGCCCGGCGACGGCTTCAGGCGCGGAGAGTAATCATGGACATCAAGCGCGACGGGACGCGGCCTCGAAACGAGGGGCCGGGGGAATGGTTCACCGGCGCGGACTACGGGCGCATCCGTGACTTTCGAGCCCGGCGCGCGCACCGCTTGGCACAGTCATCCGCTCCGCCAGACGCTGATCGTCACCGCCGGCCTCGGCCGGGCGCAAAAATGGGGCGGACCGATCGTCGAAATTCGCCCCGGCGACGTTGTGTCCTTTGAGCCGGGCGAAAAGCACTGGCACGGCGCTTCGCCGCAGACCGCCATGACCCATATCGCCATTCAGGAAGCGCTCGACGGCAAGACGGCCGACTGGATGGAGCCTGTCAGCGAAGCGCAATACGCCGAGGCGCCGGCCGCCGAACACACTGCGTAAGACGCCAACGCCGGCGCGCCGCGGCAGCGAAGCGTCGCGCTTATCCACCAATTCAAGCCAAGGAACGGACACATGAAAAAGCGTACACTCGGCAAAAGCGGAATCGAGGTCTCGGCCATCGGCCTCGGCTGCATGGGCATCAGCCAGTTCTATGGCGCGCCGATGGAGAAAGCCGACGCGATCCGCTTTCTGCGCAGCGCCGTCGATCATGGCGTGACCTTCTTCGACACCGCGGAGGCCTATGGGCCCTTCGCCAACGAGGAACTGCTCGGCGAGGCGCTGGCGCCGGTTCGCGATCAGGTCGTCATCGCCACCAAATTCGGCTTCGACTTCACCGACGGGCGCACCAGCGGCGTGAACAGCAAGCCGCAGCATATTCGCGAGGTGACGGAAGCTTCGCTCAAACGTCTGCGCACCGACCATATCGACGTCCTCTACCAGCACCGCGTCGATCCGAGCGTGCCGATGGAAGAAGTCGCCGGCGCCGTGAAGGAGCTGATCGCCGCAGGCAAGGCGCGCGGCTTCGGCATGTCGGAAGCCAGCGCCGCCTCGATCCGCCGCGCCAATGCGGTGCAGCCGGTGGCGGCGCTGCAATATGAATATTCGCTCTGGTGGCGCGACGTCGAAACGGAAATCCTGCCGCTGGCCGAGGAACTGGGCGCGGGCTTCGTGCCCTTCAGCCCGCTGGGTCGCGGCTTCCTCACCGGCGCGATCGACCAGACGACCAAATTCGCCGAGGGCGATTTCCGCGCCAACAATCCGCGCTTCTCTGAAGCCGCGCGAGCGGCCAATCAGAAAGTGGTCGATACGCTCGATCGCATCGCCGCGAATAAAAAGATGACTAAGGCGCAGATCGCGCTCGCCTGGCTCTTGGCGCAGAAGCCATGGATCGTCCCGATCCCCGGCACCACCAAGCTTACGCGCCTCGACGAAAATATCGACGCGACCGAAGCAAGCCTCAGCGCGAAGGATCTGAGAGAGATCGAGGAGGCCTTCGCCGGCATCAAGGTCGAAGGCGCTCGTTACACCGCGCAGCAGCAGGCCATGGTGGGTCGCTAAGGGCAGACGCCGGCGAGCATCGCTGTCTTCGACTCAAGCGGCCGAGCGCTCGGAGCGCTGTGCTGGCGCGTTTTGCGCGAAGTTTCCGGCGGCGTCGCCGCCGACGACGCGGAAGGTCTCGATCAGCCGCTGCAGCCGTTCGGTTTCGGTGGAGAGTTCGTTGGCCGCGGCGGTCGTTTCCTCGACCCTGGCCGCATTCTCCTGCGTGGTGCGGTCCATCTGGCTGATCGCGGCGTTGACCTGCTGCAGCGCGCTCGCCTGTTCGC
>SSMV01000148.1 GCA_004799435.1 Bradyrhizobium sp. | reverse complement strand
TTGGGCCTTTGGGGGTCACGCGGCGAGGGCGGCGAGAATGCGCGCCCAGGAGCGCGCGCCCTTATGGAACGAGGTCAGCTCATATTTTTCATTGGGCGAGTGGAGGTTGTCGTCGGCGAGGCCGAAGCCGACCATCAGACTGTCCATGCCAAGTTCGCGCTTGAGCGAACCGACCACCGGAATGGAGCCGCCCGAGCCGATCAACGCCGCCGGCCGGCCCCATTCGGCCTCCAGCGCCCGGCTGGCGCGACGCACCGCTTCGCTATTGGCGGGAAGCGTAATCGCCGGGCTCGACGAATGGGAGCCGAATTCGGCGCGAACGTCGGCAGGCAGGCGCGCTTTGACGAAGGCGCGGAAGCTTTGGACGATCCGCTCGGGATTCTGCTTGCCGACCAGTCGGAACGAGATCTTCGCGCTGGCCTTGGCTGGCAACACGGTCTTCGCCCCGGCGCCGGTGTAGCCGCCGACGATGCCGTTGACGTCGCAAGTCGGACGCGACCAGATCATTTCCAGCGCGGTGCGGCCTTTCTCGCCGGCGGGAACCGACAGGCCGACGTCGCCAAGGAACTTGTCGTCGTCGAAATCGAGCCCGCGCCATTGTTCGGCGACATCCTCAGGCAGTTCCTCGACGCCATCGTAGAAGCCGGGCAGCGTGACCGCGCCGTTGGCGTCATGGAGATCGGCGAGAATGCGCGCCAGCACGCGGATCGGGTTGATCGCCGCCCCGCCATAGAGGCCCGAATGGAGGTCGCGGTTGGCCGCATGAAGGGTGACTTCCTCATAGGCGAGGCCGCGCAGCATGGTGGTGATCGCCGGCGTCGCCGCGTCCCACATGCCGGTGTCGCAGACCAGCGCCAGATCGGCCTTCAGCGCCTTGGCGTTGGCGGTGAGAAAGGCGGGAAGGGACGGAGAGCCGGTCTCCTCTTCGCCCTCAAATAGCACCGTGACGTTGCACGGCAGGCCGCCATTGCGGCGGAAGGCGCGGCAGGCTTCGAGAAAGGTCATCAACTGACCTTTGTCGTCGCAGGCGCCGCGGCCGAGAATGCGCTTGCCGTTCGGCCCGTCGGCAAGACGCGGCTCGAAGGGCGGGGTTGTCCAGAGCTCGAGCGGATCGGCCGGCTGCACGTCGTAATGGCCATAGAAAAGCAGGCTCGGCGCGTCGCGCGTCTTGGCCTTGGCCGAGCCGACGACCATCGGTCGGCCGGGCGTGTCGTGGCGCGCGGCTTCAAAGCCGAGGTCGTCGAGCTCGTGCGCCAGCCAGTCGGCGGCGCGCGCGCAATCGGGAAAATTGGCGGGGACGGCGGAGACCGAGGGGATCGCCAGAAGCGCGAATAGCCGATCCAGAGCTGCGCCCTGTTCGGCGTCAATCGTCGACAGGACGTCTTCGAGCGTAGCCATGCGGTCTCCGGCTCTTCGCCTGCGGCGGCAGGGCCGGGCGGCGATCGCCGGTGCTTCTAGCAGGACGGCGAGGCCTCTCCAACTGGAAGCGAGCGCGGGCGCCTGGGGTCGGGGGGAAACGCGGCGCGGGAAAAGCCCGCGCCGCAAGGCTCGATCAGAAAATCGAGTGGAAGACCCAATAGAGCGTGCCCGACAGCAGGATCGCCGCCGGCAGGGTCAACACCCAGGCGAGCGCGATGCTACCTAGCGTCGACCATTGCACGCCCGAACCATTCGCCAGCATCGTGCCGGCGACGCCCGATGACAGCACATGGGTCGTCGAAACCGGCAGGCCGAGGCCGTCGGCCGCGCCGATGGTCGCTGCGGCGATCAACTCCGCCGCCGCGCCCTGGCCATAGGTCAGATGGGTCTTGCCGATCTTCTCGCCGACGGTCACGACAATGCGCTTCCAGCCGATCATCGTGCCGAGCCCGAGCGCGATCGCGACGCAGATCTTGACCCAGACCGGAATGAACTTGGTCGAGAGGTCGAGCTGCTTCTTATAGGCGCCGAGCGTGGCGATTTCCTCGGGTTTCAACTCGCTTTGCTTGTCCTTGGCGAGAATGCGAAGCGACTCTGAGGCCAGATACATGTCGTTACGCATGTTCTGGACCTTGTCGAGCGGCTGCTTGGCGATCGAGCCAAATTGCTGCACCTGGTCGGCGATCTGCTTCACCAGAACCGAGAGCGACGGATAGGTGCCTTCCGAGATCACATGGGCGTGGACGTAGTCCGTCACGGCCTTGCGCGGATCGCCGAGGATGTCGTAGCCGGCGCCATGCGCGTCGATGATCTGCGAGGCGGCCTGCGAAGCCGCAACGAAGGTCGAGGTCTGGCTGGGGGGCAGGGCGCGGTTCAGCGCATAGGCGGTTGGAGCGACGCCGATCAGGATCAGCATGATCAGGCCCATGCCCTTCTGACCGTCATTGGAGCCGTGGAAGAAGGACACCAGCGTGCAGGTGAGCACGAGCAACCCGCGGATCCACAAGGGCGGCGGCGCATTGGTGGTCGGCGCGGTATAGAGCTCCGGCTTGCGGACAATGAATTTCATCAGCAACAGCAGCAAAGCCGACAGCACGAAGCCGAATACCGGCGACAGCAGCAGCGCGTAGCCGATTTCGGTCACTTTGCCGGTGTCGATGCCGGCCGTGCCGTCCTGGCCGCGCAGCAGGGCGTTGGCGATGCCGACGCCGACGATCGAACCGATCAGCGTATGCGAGCTCGATGCTGGCAGGCCGAGCCACCAGGTGCCGAGGTTCCAGATGATCGCGGAGATCAGCAGGGCGAAGACCATCGCATAGCCGGCGCTGGAGCCGACCTGGAGGATCAGTTCGACCGGCAACAGCGAGACGATGCCGAAGGCGACCGCGCCGGTGGAGACGAGAACGCCGAGAAGGTTGAAGCAGCCCGACCAGACGACGGCGAACTGCGGCGCCAGCGCGCGGGTGTAGATGACGGTCGCGACCGCATTGGCCGTGTCGTGGAAGCCGTTGACGAATTCGAAGCCGAGCGCGATCAGCAGCGCCACGCCGAGCAGAAGGAAGGGCAGGATCGTCGTCGGTCCGCCGCCCGACGCGGCGATGTCCGAATAGATCGAATAGGCCATGAAGAACAGGCCGCCGGCGATGACGGCGAGAAAGATCAACACGGCGCGAATGTCGAGCGGCCGATCGAGGGGAATGCGCGCGGGCGTCGAACTCGGCGTCGAGTCGACCGCGTCCGCGGTCATGGTTTGGGCTGTCATGGCGTGAAACTCCCCCGGCGGCACACCCGCCGGCGTTCTATCGCGAACCCACGTGACAGTTGCGTGACTGAAGCGCCGGTTCGCGGGCTTCAGCTCGCTTCCGCGAGCAATGACATCTGCAGAGTCTCCGGTTCGCCGTCGCGGTCGGTCAGCCGGGTCGGGTAGTCGCCAGTGAAGCAATGGTCGGTGAATTGCGGCCGGCGATTGTCGCGTCCGCTGTAACCCATCGCGCGATAGATGCCGTCGATCGACAGAAAGGCGAGACTATCGGCGCCCATGAAGCGACGCATGCCCTCAAGGTCCATGCGCGCGGCGAGCAGCTTGTCGCGCTCCGGCGTGTCGATGCCATAGAAATCGGGATGCGTGATCGGCGGCGAGGAGATGCGCAGATGCACTTCGCGCGCGCCCGCTTCGCGCATCATCTGCACGATCTTGACGCTGGTGGTGCCGCGCACGATCGAATCGTCGATCAGCACGACGCGCTTGCCGGCGACGACGGCGCGATTGGCGTTGTGCTTGAGGCGAACGCCGAGTTCGCGGATCGCCTGCGTCGGCTGGATGAAGGTGCGCCCGACGTAATGGTTGCGGATGATGCCGAGTTCGAATGGCGTCCCGCAGGCCGCCGCGTAACCGAGCGCGGCTGGAACGCCGGAATCGGGCACCGGCACGACGACATCGGCTTCGGCTGGCGCCTCTTTCGCCAATTGCGCGCCCATCGCCTTGCGCGCGTCATAGACCGAGCGGCCGTGGACGATGGAATCGGGACGGGCGAAATAAATATATTCGAAAATGCAAGGCCGCATCGGCTGCGGCGGAAGGGGTTTGAGGCTTTTGACGCCGCTGGCGTCGATAACGATCACTTCGCCGTTCTCGACATCGCGCACGAATTTGGCGCCGATGATGTCAAGCGCGCAGGTTTCCGAGGTCAGGATCGGGCAGCCGTCGAGTTCGCCAAGCACCAAAGGCCGAATGCCGAGCGGATCGCGTGCGCCGATCAGCTTCTTATTGGTGAGCGCGACCAGCGCATAGGCGCCCTCGATCTGGCTGAGCGCCTCGATGAAACGTTCGACGATGCGCGGCCGGCGCGAGCGGGCCGACAAGAGCAGCACGACCTCGGTGTCGGAGGTCGATTGGCAGATCGCGCCTTCGCGGATCAGCTCGCGCCGCAGCGTCAGCCCATTGGTGAGATTGCCGTTATGCGCGATGGCGAGGCCGCCGGCCTCGAGCTCGGCGAACAGCGGCTGGACGTTGCGCAGGATCGTCTCGCCGGTCGTCGAATAGCGCACATGGCCGACGGCGGCGGCGCCGGGCAGCCGCTCGATCGTCGCCGCGCTCGAAAAATGATCGCCGACCAGACCCATGCGGCGTTCGGAATGGAACCTCTGGCCGTCGAAGGCGACGATGCCGGCCGCTTCTTGCCCGCGATGCTGCAGGGCGTGCAGGCCGAGCGCGGTGATCGCGGCGGCGCTGGGGTGACCGAAAATGCCGAAGACGCCGCATTCTTCGCGCAGATGGTCGCCTTCGAGATCGAAGTCCTCGCTCGGCGCGCCGACGCCTTGCGACGTGATCGGGCCGCTTTGGCCCTGAACGCGATCCGACCCGGCTTTGCTGCTTTCCATCGTCACTCAGGTCTTATGCGGCGTCGGCACCACGGCCGGCGCAGCGGGCGAGGGCAGGGGCACCCCCTTGTTGATCATCGTATCAAGCTTCTGCTTGTCGGCCGAGCTTTGGCTTGGCGAGGCGGCGGGCGTCGCCGCTGTCGGCGAGGCGGCAGGCGTGGCGGCCGGCACGGCGGCAGGCGGCGCGAGGGTTTCGTCGGTCGGCTCCTCGGCCGGCGCGGCGGCGGCGTTTTTCGACTTGAGCCAACCCTCGATTGTCGTCGCCGCGTCCTCGGGCAGCATGGCGATGATCTTGTCGGCGGTCTCTAACAGCGCCGGCCGGGTCTTGGCTGTCTTCACCCATTCCGGCTGCTGCGGCTCAGCCACCAGCCAATTGAAGATCGAAAAGGCGATGACGGCCAGCAGGAAGCCGCGCGCCGCGCCGAACAGGAAGCCGAGCGAACGGTCGAGCGCGCCGATCTTGCTGTCGAGAATGGCGTCCGAGAGCCGCACCGTGAAAAGCGAAACGATGATCAGCGTGACGAAAAAGACCGCTGCCGCCGAAACCGCCTCGGCGACGATCTCTTTGTGGATGTAAGGCGAGGCGTAGGGCATCACCTTGGGATAGAAATAATAGGCGGCGAAGGCGGCCGCGCCCCAGGAGGCAATGGCGAGCACCTCGCGGGTGAAGCCGCGCATCAGCGACAGAAGGGCGGAAATCACAATGACCCCGAGCACCGCGAGATCAAGATAGGAAGGCATGAGCCGAGCCTCGCAGCCGCAGAGGAAGATCAGGGGATTCGCAACGGGCGTCCGTCGCCCGGCCTTATAGCCAAGCCGCTTGCGTTCGTCACCTTGCGGCGGAGGTCTTCGGCGCTTGCGTTGTGGGTGAAGCGGCGGCCGCTTTCGCCGCGACTCCCGCCGCGGCGATTTCGGCCACCAGACTGGCTGCGGAGGGAACGGCCGTGACGCTCAATCGCGCGCCTTCGGCGTCCTTGCGCGATGTCGGCGCGACGGCGCGGGCGAAGCCGAGTTTCGCCGCCTCCTTGAGGCGCAGGCCGGTATGCGAGACGGCGCGGACCGCGCCCGAAAGCGCGATCTCGCCGAAATAAACAGCGTCGTGGGGCAGGCTGACGCCAATCAACGAGGAGACGAGCGCCGCCGCCGCGGCAAGGTCGGCGGCGGGTTCGCCGATGCGCAGGCCGCCCGCGACATTGAGATAGACATCGTGCTGGCCGAGCTTGAGCCCGCCATGCGCCTCCAGAACGGCGAGAATCATCGCCAGCCGATTGGAATCCCAGCCGACCACGGCGCGGCGCGGCGTGCCCAGCGTCGAAGGGGCGACCAGTGCCTGGATTTCGACCAGAACGGGGCGCGCGCCTTCGACCCCGGCGAAAACCGCTGCACCCGGCGCCGCGCCGTCACGCCCGGCGAGAAACAGGGCGCTCGGATTGGCGACTTCGGCGAGCCCCGCGCCGGTCATCTCGAAAACGCCGATCTCGTCGGTCGGTCCGAACCGGTTCTTTTGCGCGCGCAGGATGCGGAAGGCGTGCGCGCCTTCGCCCTCGAACGACAGCACGGCGTCGACCATATGTTCGACGACGCGGGGGCCGGCGATCTGGCCGTCCTTGGTGACGTGTCCGACGAGCACCACCGCCGCGCCGCTCGACTTGGCGAAGCGGATCAGCGCCTGGGCGGCGCCGCGCACCTGGCTCACCGTGCCGGGCGCCGATTCGATCGAATCGCTCCACATCGTCTGGATGGAATCGATGATGACGAACCTCGGCGCGTCACCCGAGCCGAGCGTGGCGACAATGTCTTCGATCAGCGTCTGGGCGGCGAGTTGCACCGGCGCCGAGGCGAGGCCGAGCCGCACCGCTCTCAGGCGCACCTGCTCGGGCGATTCTTCGCCCGACACATAGACAACCCGGCCGCCGCGCTTGGCGAGCGCCGCGCAGGCCTGGATCAGCAGGGTCGATTTGCCGATGCCGGGCTCGCCGCCGATCAGCGTCGCCGAGCCGGGGACGAAGCCGCCGCCGGCGACGCGGTCAAGCTCGCCGATCCCGGTGACGATGCGCGGTTGCGGCGTCGAGGCGCCCGAGAGGTCTTCGAGCGCGAAGGGCCGTCCCGTCGCGCCCTTGCGCAGGGCGGCGCCGCCAACGCCCAGGGCGGCGGCTTCCTCGATGATGGTGTTCCACTCGCCGCAGGAGTCGCACTTGCCCTGCCAGCGTTGCGTGATTGCGCCGCAGTTCTGGCAGACATAGGAAGCCCGCGCCTTCGCCATGCCGGACTAGTGACAGAAGCGAGGGCCGCTTGTCGAGCGTCGCGTGCGGGACGCGCGCCTAGGCTGCGGCGACCGATTTGTCCGAAGCTTTTTCCGTGACGGTGATGGCGTTGGTGACGCCGACCACGCCCGGCACGCGGCGAACGTCAGCCTCGGCTGCGCTGCGCTGATAGGCGCGCTCGACCGAGCCGGACAGCGTCACCCAGCCCTGGTCGCAGCGCACGCTCACCCGGTCGCGTGGAACCGTGAGATCCCAGAAGATGGCGTTGCGCGCCTCGGCGGCGATGCGCTCGCGTCGCGCGTCGGGTGTGTTGTCGTCCTGACGGGGGGGCCGTCCGCGATGCTCCTCATCCTGGGATGTCGCGATAAAGCCGCCCTGCATCGCGGTCCAGCGTTCCGCGACGGCTGCGCCAAGTCGATCCCGGCTCTGCTCGGTCATGGTCTCCTCCCAACTCTGGCGTCCGCCTCATTGAAGAGGCGGATCGCTGCGCCGGCATTTCCCCGCCGGCCGAAACGCGTTGGTCTGACGACTCGCGCCTCAAAACGAAACACAACGCTCCTGTCGTTTCGGGTAGCCTTTAATTATGGCGGCATTGCAGGTTTTCTCTGGCGTCGCAGCCGCAATTTCCCGTGAAGGTGCGATCGCCGAGCGCTCGCTGCGGCTTGCGCGTTTTTACGAAAGCTCTTAGTTCTTGTTCCGTCATCGGCGGTCCGGCGTAAGCCGGGCCAAACGGGAACGCGGTGCGGTTCGTCTCTCTGAGGCGGGCCAATGCCGCGGCTGCCCCCGCAACTGTAAGCGGCGAGCCGCTCTCCATTTGATCCACTGGGACCGCCAAGGTCCTGGGAAGGAGGAGAGGGGCGAAGAACCGCGAGCCAGGAGACCGGCCTTTGACCGTGCAACCTTGAACCGCCGTCGGTGGGACGGCTGGAGGAACCATGTTCAAAGCCGCTGGGCGGCCCGCGCGTCGGGCTGCATATTTTGCTGTCGCCAT